>NZ_BAABRU010000015.1 GCF_039545135.1 Herpetosiphon gulosus
TGCTGCGGACGCAGCACCCATCAGTTGGAAAGGTGCGATTTTGGCGATAAAAAATCCGCCGCTGCGATTGAAGCAGGAAAGCGGAGCATTTTCGTCAAATGTGTGATGTTGAGCAAACATCGTGCTGCGAAATGTTTGAGTTCGTTTCGACAGCTCGCGCAGTATAGCAGCATTCACGACCTTTGTCAAATTGCACGAACCTGATCCACGAAGGCCACGTTTTTAGCCACGAATTACACGAATTCTGCTACTGTGCTAAATAGCTGAATCTTGACAACTGGCCGCTGAACCCTGACCGCTGGCCTCTCGCCGTCCTCTGCGCTTCGGCATTAAAACCTAATCGCTTGTCACGATTAGCCACGCCACCATTCAGTTAAATCTTTGGGATGGCTAGGCTCAACTGGTTGGCCTAGTTGCGGGGTCAAAATAGTGATTGAGCTAGTTTGGGCAGCTTTCAGCAAACGCTCAATTGGCTCGTCCCAAGCATGCAGCGAAAGGCAGTATGCGCCCCAATGCACAGGCAACATGGTGCGAGCTTGCAACATTTCGGCGGCTTGTAAAGCCTCTTCGGGTTGCATATGCACGCCCGGCCAAGCAACATCGTATTGAGCCATTTCGAGCGTCGCCAGCTCAAACGGGCCATAACGTTGACCAATATCCTGAAATCCTGCGAACATGCCACTATCGCAGCCCACATAAATCCGTGAATTTTGGCTCATCACTACCCACGAAGCCCAAAGCGTGCTATTGCGCTTAAGGCCACGCCCCGAGAAATGTTGGGCTGGCACGGCGGCAATCGTCAAACCAAATTCGGCCAAATGCAGTTCTTCCCACCAATCGAGTTCGTGGATACGGCTGCTCGTAATGCCCCAGCGTTCGAGATGGTCGCCAACACCCAAGGCGGTAACGAAGGGCATCGACCCACGCGCTAGCCAGCGAATCGTTTGCTTATCGAGATGATCGTAATGGTCGTGCGAAAGTAACACTAAATCGATTGTTGGCAGTTGCTCCAGCGCAATCGGTGCAGTTTGAAAGCGCTGCGGCCCGATGCCCTGCACTGGCGATAAATGCTTAGCCCACACCGGATCTGTCAAGATCGTGATCCCAGCAAACTCGATCAATAAGGTTGAATGGCCAAGCCAAGTAACGCGTAAACCCGAGGCTGGTGGCGTTTGGTGGAAGCTTTGACCAGGCCAGGCACTTGGCAAAGGCTTGCTTGGCCGACGTTGTTCCTTGCCAAACAATTGGCGGCGCAAGGTCGAGACCATTGAATTGGCTTGGAGCATGGCGGTTGGATGCAAATTTTGAAATTGGTTATTGCGATAGTAGGGTGATGCAAGAATGCGTTGTTGGCGGCTGCGCATGGGCGTTCCTCATACAGAGAATTTGTTGCTGAAATCAGCATAGCACGTTGTAGAAACAAGAATTTCGCGGAATGATGAATAAGTTGTGATCAAGCGTTAACGCCCAGCCTTTGGGGTACAATAAAGCTAGATTTGTGTTGTGAGGATGCTTGATTATGCCTATTTTTGAACCCATTGGCCTAGCCTATATTGAGCTAGCGTTTCGAATAAGCCAGCATATTGATGGGTATGTTGATGCCTATTGTGGCCCAAATTATCTGCGTGACCAAGTTTTAGATAGTGCGATTTGGCCAACCAACCAGCTGGTGCAGGCGGCTGAACAATTGCTAGAGCACATTGAAACCAGCGATTTGCCAATTCGTCGCCGCACTTATTTACGCAAACAGGTCACTGGCATGGCGACCACCTGTCGTCAGTTGGCGGGCGAACGTTTTGATTATCGTGAGGAAGTGCGACGCTGCTTTGATATTGAGCCAGCCATGATTGACGAAGCCTTGTTTGATGAGGCAATCGATGAACTCGATAGTTTATTGCCAGGCCAAGGCGATGTGCTTGAACGTACTCAAATCTGGCGACGGCAATTTGAGATCAACGGCGAGCAGGCTCAACCCTTGTTACAATTGATCGAATCGGAATTACGCACCCGCACGTTGGGGTTGTATCCCTTGCCTGCTAGCGAAAAAGTTGATTTCCGCTTGGTCAATAATCAGCCTTGGAGCGGCTATAACTGGTATTATGGCAATTATCATTCAGCCGTTGATATCAATACCGATTTGCCGATTGCCCTCAATAGCCTGACAAACTTAGTTGCTCACGAGGCCTATCCAGGCCATCACACTGAGCATTGCATCAAAGAACGTGATTTATATGCTGGTCGGGGCTGGGCTGAGCATTCGATTTTTTTGCTAAACACGCCTGAGTGTGTGATGGCTGAAGGCATCGCCAATAGTGCGGTGGGTGTCTTGTTCAGCCCTCAAGAGTTGGTCGAGTGGCAAGCCCAAACCCTCTATCCCAAAGTCGGTATCACTGGCAACCCTGCCCAAGAACTGCGAATTAACACGGCTCTCAAGGCTTTGGCGGGTGTGGCAGGCAATGCCGCTTTGCTGTTGCACGCCGAAGGTCGGCCTGCTGACGAGGTTGTTGATTACTTGGTGCGCTATGGGTTGACCAGCGAAGAACGAGCACAACAACGATTGCGCTTTATCAGCTCACCGTTGTGGCGAGCCTATATTTTCAGCTATTTCTATGGCGAACAATTAATTAGCCGTTGGTTTGAGCGCGGCGATAAAATCGAGCGATTTGGCACATTGCTAAGTGAGCAAATTTATCCATCACTGCTTGAGCAATGGGTGATCGAGCAAGCCAATCAATGTTATAAAGGCTAGTTCCAGATTGCTCAATTGTGGTGGGCATCGGCAAGCATGTCCAGGTGGCGGCACGACTGCTAACGGTGGCCGTGCCGCCGACCAACGCCGTCGGCGGCTGTGGGAGACGGCACAATGGTCGGCTAGTCAGGTAGTGTTGGCGATGTGGACGATCCTCGTGAGCACCGCCCATTTGGCGCAGGATAATTGATTTTTTGCCTAACAGCGCTATACTGTTGCTAGCAATTGATTTGATCAATAACGAGGAGCCATAATGCAAGATTTTTGGCAACGAGTGCAAGCCTTGGCTGGCCAAACTTTGGCTACTACAGCCCAACATCGCTTATTTACAATTTTGAGTGTCGATGCCGATGAGCTTTGGTTGGAGCCGCATAGTACGCGCAAAAAACGTTGGTTGCGGCGCAACGATTTTGAGGTCTTGTTGCAAAGTGAGGTTAATCTTAAGCACTTAACGCGGGCCAATATTGCTGAATATATGCCTAATGCGCGTTTCAATACTGCTTATGTCTACACAATTTTGGCCCATTTGGGGATTATTGACGATTAATGGGCATCACGACAAGCTTGTGATGCAAAGGGATGCCCATGCCAAACTCAACTGATGTTACGAGGCATCGCTGCTGCAATAAAAGCGGCCAACGCTAGCGACGCTTGCGACGCTACTATCGAGAACATTGCCAATCCTTCCAATTACAGCTATCGACACGAACGATCTACTAGAACGAATTAATTAGAGCTTTGATAGATTTAGGATTCGCTACTGTCACAGTACAGGTAGCCATAATCTACTGATTTGCGTAAACCATTGCTATCAGTAACCGTAAGCTTAACGAGGAATGATGTATAAGGATCGCAATAACCAACTATTGAGTCCCCTCCCGTTGTATCAATCGAAGCATTACGAACTGACCAGCTATAATTGTAGAGACCGGTTCCACCACTCACATAGGCACTGCAGGAGAATGATCCTTGATTATAATCTATGCCATGGTGTGCACAACCGACGAATACACTCAAGGGCTTGGGTGCGGCGGCGGTGGGAGTCAACGGGGCCAAGGCTAAAGCACAGGTCGCTACCAACAAACCAATTGCCCGGCATGAAGTGTTAAACATTGCCAATCCTTCCAAAATACAGCTATACGTACTAACTATGTACATAGACTTCTATTGTGTTGACTATATTGGCTTTGTCAAAAGATAATCTATTAAATGTATATTAATAAATATTAACTTTATTAACATAAGCGTTAGACTAACAAGCGCTTTAAAGAGCATTTGTAGCTCGAATTGGCAATATTTTGGAGGTTGTTGGGGCAAAAAACTGGGCATCGCGCGGCAGATCGCGAAGAGGAAGGGATGCCCATGACCAATTAGCCGATTTTACGAGGCGACTTTGCGGCAGAGCACCCGCCCAATTTTGCTAATGCTGGCACCGCTGCTATCAGTAACCACAACATTAACCCGAGCAGTTTGATTGATAGCACAGCTCCCGTAAATATAGCTACCCCAGTTGTCCAGAATCGTAGCATTTTGCACCGCCGACCAGTTGTAACTATAATCGCCAGTTCCACCGCTTGCAAAAGCATCGCACGAGAATGAGCCTTGGTTATACCGCATCCCCAGATTTTCGCAAAAAACACTGACCTCCAAGGCGTTAGGCGCTGCTGCTGCTGGAACTAGGGGAGCCAAAGCCAAAGCACAGGTTGCCGCCAACAAACCGAGCATCCGTCGCGAAGCTTTAATCATCGTCGATCCTTTCGATTACAACACTACGCAGCAAATGGCTACGTAGAACACGATTGTGCTTGATTTGACGGTTGGGATCAATAAGAGTTGCATGAAAAATTGCTGCTATCCACATTAAACTGAATTGTGACGGCAACAACCCTAACGCAAGCGCTGGGCTAATAGCCCTTTAACAAGGCCTAAAATCACAAATGAAATCACTAGGAGCAGCATAGCCAAAATTAATGCCACATTTAAATCTTGCTCAAACCCTTGGTAAATTGCCAAGGGCATGGTTTGGGTGCGACCCACGAAATTGCCAGCAAAAATGATCGTGGCTCCAAATTCGCCCAAAGCGCGTGCCCAAGTCATGACTGCGCCGCTTACCACACCCGTCCAAGCCAGCGGAATGCTGATAAACCAAAAGATTTGGCGTGAATTCGCGCCATCAAGCGCCGCTGCATCCTCAAGATCATGATCGATCGTGGCAAAAGCTGCTGCTGCGGCTTTAATGTAAAAGGGCGAGGCTACAAAAACTTGGGCTAAAACTACCGCCGCTGTGGTAAAGGGTAATTCGATCGCGATTAAACGCAGATACTGGCCAAGCAAACCTCGCCGCCCAAACGCCATCAACAGGGCAATCCCCGCGACCGAGGGCGGCAAAATCATCGGCAGATCGATCAAGGTATCGAGCAATGCTTGGCCGCGAAAGCGTGGACGCGCCAAAAGAATTGCCATTGGTGTGCCAAATACAAGCGTAATCAGCATACTACTGCTCGTGGTCAGAATGCTCAGACTGAGCGCTTCGCGCACGGCTGGTTTGGCAAATGTGCTCGCTAACGCTTCAACTGGCACCCGCAAGGCTAAAGCAATTAACGGTATCAATAAAAAGCCGAGCAATGGCAAACTACTCAGCATCAGCCAAAACGAGCGACGAAAACGATTATTTCCCATTCAGCACCCATAAAAATAGGATAGGCTTGAACCTATCCTGATCGGTCTGTGCCAAGTATCAACCTATTTTACTGTGATTTTGACGATGTTTTTGAGCTGGCTGGCAGTTGGGTTGCTCGGAATAATGCTGGTAAAACTGCCATCGGCTTCGACGGCAATAATTGCTCGTGGGTCGGCGGTTAGGTCGGCAATTGCCAGCACGGTTTGGCTGCCATCGCTGCTGAGCAAATTAAAGGTTCGGGCATCGCCTTTAGGTTGAATTTGGATCAACAATTGACCAAAGCCCAAACCTCGATAGCTTTGGCCATTGAATTCAACTTGTTGTTGTTCATAGTTCTTGATCAATTCGTCAGTTAGCGTCAGCGGCGTAGTTAAATTGCCAGAAATTAACAGTTGGTAAGGAGATAAAACTGAAGGATCGGCAACAGTTATAAAGCCATAACGCGTTAAAATCTGTTGGCCTTCGGAAGCCAAAACAAAATCGATGAAGGCTTGGGCAAGTTGCAAATTGGCACTATTTTGGGTGATTGCAATCGGATAAGTGGCGATCGTATTCAGTTGATCGGGAATTGCCAATGTGCCAATGCTGCCATCAGTAACCGAAGCTGCATCGGTAGTATAAACAATGCCTGCATCGGCCTCGCCCAGCGAAACTTTGCTCAAAACAGCTTTAACGTTATTTTCATACGAAACCACATTCGACAAAACTGTTGGGCTATAGCTTGCGCCAAATTCGGGCAAGGCTGAAGCTTTTGCCAAAAAATCTAGGGCATAATTGCCAACTGGAACGCTAGCACTGGCCAACACTAATTTCAGCTTGGGTTTGGCTAAATCTTGCAGGCTTTGAATTTGGGCAGGATTGTCTTGGGGATAAATCACAATTAAGCGGTTACGCGCAAATGGTTGACGCATTGAACCATCAATTGCCCCAGCATCAACGACAATCTGCATCTGCTTGGAATTGGCTGAAGCAAAAACATCAGCAGGTGCGCCTTGAGTGATCTGGGTTGCCAGTTGATCCGAGCCAGCAAAATTGAAGTTAAGCTTGGTATTGTGATGACTGGCTTGAAATGCGTTACCAATGTCAGTGAATGCGCCTGTCAATGAGGCCGCAGCAAATACATTGATCTCGCCATTGAGGGTTGGCGTAGAGTTGGCGGCGCTGGTTGGGTTGGCTGGAGTAGTTGGTACATTAACAGTTGTAGCTCCACAAGCCAATAAACTTAGGCTCAACACAATTAATCCGATTCGGCGAATCTGCTTCATACTGATAATCCTTTATCCACACCAAACACTGTTTGGCTCGTTTTCCAGCGCCTAGCATACCACCTTAATTAAGGGATGAAGGATGAATTATGAGGGATGAAAACCAAAAGACTGAGGGCAAAATCAACGTAGATCAAGTTTTAATGCAGCGGCGCAAAGTGGATTTAGGGGTCAGGGTCTAGCGATCAGGAGTCAGGATTGACGCTTGGGCGAGCTAATTCAAAGCTGACCCCTCGCCCCTGAATCCTGACCCCTAAATCCTACTCACCAAGCCGATGTTGCTGCATAAATTCCCAAGCAGCGTCGGCAGCATAAAAATCGCGATTATGCGGGTTCTGGCGTTCTTTCAAGCGTGATGGCTGGTCGAGGCTGGGCCAACTATGCCCACCGCCATCAATCCGATAGAAGCGAACAAGGTTATCTTGGTAGGTACTGACGGTCACCGTGCTATTATCATCAGGGTTGATATCAGCCAAATGGCTAATGCTCGGTGGGTTGGTAATGCTCAACATATCGAGCCACATTTGGATGGTCGCCTCGGCAGAAAGCACCTGGCCTTGCTGGCTATCGCCTGGAATATCAATTAAACCACCAGCATAGGGCATAATGGGGTCGGCTGTACCTGCCAATAGCATCAACGGGGCGGGCGTGCCAAGTGCTTTACACTGGCTATTTTGGGCCATATACCCCGCACTACCAACCACCGCCGCAATCCGATCGGGCAATTCGAGCGCCAAGCGCAGCGACATCATTGAGCCATTCGAGTGGCCTGTAGCATAGACGCGAGTCTGATCAATAGGATAGCTTTGAGCAAAATGATCAATCAGTTTACTGATAAATTGCCCATCATCGCTGGTTGAAGGGTTATCCCAATCGCTGCGGCAATCATTCCAGCGCCGATTCATGCCATCGGGATAGGCCACGATAAAACCATGTTGGTCGGCGAGAGTGTTCCAGCGTTCTTGAGTCGTTAATGTCATGGCCGAATTGCCAAGCCCACCGCCGCCATGCAACATAAAAACCAATGGCGCTCCAGCAGGATCGAGCTTGGCTGGCAGATAATAGATAAAACTACGGGTTTCGTCAGCGACCAACAATTCAGCTTCGTGTAGCGTGCCTTTGGGCAGGCCAAGGCTATTTGGCTCAACAACTTGGCTGGTTGGGTTCGGTGAAACGGCGGCGGCTTGGCGATTGGCTCGGCTGCAACTAAGTAGGCTAAGAGTTAATCCAAGCAAGCCTAGAAAATACAATAAGCGCTGCATGTGCATTGATGACCTCCTAGTTAAAAGAACGAGCTTGATCGTAGCAAAGGCAGCGCTATTTCAGCATCACCCAATTAGGCGATTGGCGATCATCCTTGGTTGTTAATGCTCTAAAATTTATGCTTGACAAACTTGAAACTCAATATACAATATATCTAGTATAAATTATTGATGAGTGTTATGAGCTATTCACTGGCGTTTTCACAGGCAATTGCCATCAGCCTCTACATCACCTATAAAATCGAGGAACAAGTCTACGATTTTGTGCCAACCCATGAAATCGCCGATTTTTTAGGCATTGCTAAGCCCAGTGTGGTCAAGGTTGTGCAATCGCTGACCAATGCAGGCCTGATTGAAACCCGTGAGGGAGCCAAAGGCGGTGTGCGCTTAACTCGTAACAGTCAAGCAATTAATCTCTTGGATATTTTTAATGCAATCGAGCAAGCTAAACCTTTGTTTCGACTGAATATTCACCCAACCGAGCCAAAAATCGAGGCTCTAGCCGCTCGCCAACGCATGGTCGCTAGCCTGCAACGCGCCGAAACAGCTATGAAACAAGAGTTGCAAGCAGTCACCTTGGCAAATCTTTATAGTGGTTGATTTTTTTAATCTAAACTCTATATTCTTAGTATGTAGTTTATATTATTTTATTGACCTCTTTTTTTATCTAAAACTAAATAAACTATTTATTTAGTTTATCCTGAAAGGAATAATAACAATGAGCAAGCGAGTATTAGTTACTGGAGCGAATGGCCATTTAGGGTCGGTGTTGGCTCAAATGTTAGTTGAACGTGGGGTTGAGGTGCGGGCTAGCGTGCGCAATCGCAGCCAAATCAAGCCGAAGCTGGCCTATGAGCAAGTTTATGCCGATTTGATGGATGTTGATTCGCTGCAACAAGCCTTGGTTGGGATTGATACTCTGTATCAAGTTGCGGCGGTATTCAAGCATTGGTCGCCCAATCCGCAACACGAGATTATTCAACCAAATGTTGAGGGTACACGCAATATTCTGCGGGCAGCGGCGCAGGCTGGAGTCAAACGGGTGGTGTATGTTAGCTCAATCGCGGCAGTTGATAAAAATAATCCTCAGCGCCAAACCCCAGCCGATGAAACAACTTGGAATCAATACACCTATGGCAATCCTTATTATCAATCGAAAATTGCCTCGGAACAATTAGCTTGGAAGTTGACCAAGGAATATGGACTGGAGATGGTAGCGGGCTTGCCAGGCACGATCATCGGCGATCCCAATGGCCGGACTACGCCATCGTTGGGGATTTTGGAGTTGGTGTTGAGCAATAAAATGCCACTGGATATCAATATGGATTTTAATTTTGTTGATGTAGCTGATGTTGCCGAAGGGCTGATTGCCGCTGAACGTCAAGGTCGTGCAGGCGAACGCTATATT
Organism: Herpetosiphon gulosus; assembly: GCF_039545135.1. Classification (NCBI taxonomy): domain Bacteria; kingdom Bacillati; phylum Chloroflexota; class Chloroflexia; order Herpetosiphonales; family Herpetosiphonaceae; genus Herpetosiphon; species Herpetosiphon gulosus. Next base: position 9,365 of record NZ_BAABRU010000015.1, read on the forward strand.
TTGGCGAATGATCAATCGTTACCATTACGACGAATCTTTGAAATCGCCCAAGAATTCAACCCCAAAATCAAAGTGCCAATGCGCGTTGCTAAGGGTATTACCAAGGCTGTCGCTGGTATGATGGAGTTGGTAGCGAATGTCACAGGCCGCGAACCAATGATTTTGCGTAGCCAAGTTGGGTTGTATTGTGGCGTAGAACAACGTTTGTCGATTGCCAAAGCCAAACGTGAGTTAGGCTATAATCCGCTACCTGCAGTCGATGCAGTGCGCAAAACCTTTCAGATTCTGGCTCAGCAAGCACCGAAGCAGGTTGCCTTGGGCCAAGCCTAGCCTACAATCAGCGTGATGGCAGTCCAAACAACTGCCACCACGCATCGATATAATTAGCTATCGCGATCAACAATGGTGTTGCGTAAGATGCCGATGCGTTCGATTTCTAGTTCGACCACATCACCGACCTCAAGCCATGGCCCTTCGCCGTGGGTCGTTTCAAGCAAACAGCCAGTGCCAACCGTGCCCGAGCCAATAATTTCACCAGGCAACAAGGTAACATCGCGCGAAGCGTGGGCAATCAATTCGCCGAGCGTATAGTAAATATCGGCAAACGAAGCCCGACCACGCTCTTCACCATTGACCCGCACGACCATTGCCAAATCGTAGCGCCCATCGCCCAGCGCCTTATCCTCAATTTCATCAAGCGTGATCATGGCTGGCCCAAATGAGGTGGCAAAATCTTTACCCTTGGCTGGCCCTAAGCCAACGCTCATCTCGCGAGCTTGAATATCGCGAGCCGACCAATCGTTCATCACCATCAAGCCAGCAATATAATATTCAGCTTCAGCTGGCTCAATATCACGGCATGGTCTGCCGATCACTGCTGCAATTTCTAGTTCGTAATCAAGTTGGCTGGTGCGCGGCATCACCAAATCGCTATCTGGTCCAAGCACCGTGGTAGGGTTACCAAAGTAAAACACTGGCATATCGTACCAAGTGCTGGGTACAGAGCGGCCATGCTGGGCGCGAATTTCACGCACATGCTGCTCGAAGGCGTAAAAATCGCGAATGGTTGGTGGCTGAGGAATTGGCGCTAACAAACGCACGCTATCAGGTGGATAAATCACGGTTTCGCCGCCCAATGAAAGCATGCTATTGATCGCATCGGGATCATCCCACTCGATGCCATCGCCGCCACCACCGAGCAAATCAACCACTGCTGAAACAATCTGGATTGCAGCATCAATCCCATAACCATCGGATTCGTGTTGCAGCATACTCATCAGCGACCAATCATGGGGCAGATCTTCGAAAACTAAGCCTGCTGCTGCTTGCAGATCAATGATACCCATGGGCAACCAAGCCCCAGCCCGTGCCTCGGAACCTTCACCATACCGCCGAAATGAAACAAATTTCATAAATCCTACCTCTATCAAAAAATCAAAGACCCTGATCCATTTCTGTAAAAGCAGGGCTAAGGATGAAAGGTTATACTCGTTAGTTGTTAAATTGAGCTAGCCGCAATAGCCGCTGATAGATCATTCCACAAATCGTCAACATTCTCGATTCCAACGCTCAAACGTAGCAAAGCTGGTGGTAAATGCTCCTGACCAGGAATTGCCGCTCGCCGTTCCATGGTCGATTCTACTGCCCCAAGGCTCGTGGCATGATGAATCAATTTAACTTGCTGACAAACCTGATCAGCAGCCACTGCTCCGCCCAACACATCAAATGAAATAATTGTGCCAAAACCCTTGAGCACCCGTTGAGCGACCGCATGGGTTGGGTGCGATGATAGCCCAGGATAGCGCACACGCATAATCTGCGGATGAGCTTCAAGTCGCTCAGCCAGAAGCATGGCTGTTTGTTGTGCCCGTTGCAAACGTACTGCCAAGGTGCGTACCCCACGTACCGCTAAATAGGTTTCGAGTGTGCCTGGCGTTGCCCCAGTTAACTCACGCGATTTCTTGAGCGCATGCCAAAGCGCTGGATCGTTGGTCGTCGCTACGCCAGCCAACAAATCGGAGTGGCCACCAATAAATTTAGTCGCCGATTGGATCGCGACGGTTGCGCCAAACGCCAGTGGTTGCTGATTTAACGGCGTGGCAAAGGTATTATCAACCCCCACAATCGCGCTCGGTTTACGCGGCGCAGCACAAATCAGCTCAAGATCGGCCACGGTCAGCAGCGGATTCGATGGCGATTCAAGCCAAATGAGGTCGGCATCGGCACAAGCTCGCACCCAAGCTTCAGTATCATCGACCGCTATGCGCTGGACTGACCAACGCCCACGCTGTTCGCCAGCAGCGGCAAGGCCAGCAACGCCTTGATAACAGTCATCGGGCAAGACAACCAGCGAGCCAACCGCCAGTTGATCAAAAACCGCGGCAATTGCGGCCATGCCTGAGGCAAAGGCCAAAGCCTTGCCACCCTCTAAGCCACCAACCACCGCCTCAAGTGCTTCCCAAGTTGGGGTTCCATCATCACGCGAATATTCACGGCCACTGCCAATAATAAAATTCGATGCAGGAACCAAGGGCACATTCAACGGATCGCCTGGCTGCGAACCGCGCCCCGCTGAAACCAACCATGATTCTGGTTTGATGTTGGCTGAATCGTGGCCCATTGTGCAATACCTCTCAAACTACGAAAATCCTGAAGCCCTAGCATGATCATAGCAAATCAGCGCAAGCACTTCAAATTACAAGACTTGACAATCGCTCAATTCATATTACTATTAGATATATAACGTAAGGATATATTATGGAATATGTGATTCTAGGGTTGTTGATGCTCAGGCAGCGCAGCATCTACGAGATCAAGAAAATCCTTGAAGAGACGATCTCGTTGTTCTATAGTGCCAGCTTTGGCAGCATCAACAGCGCAATTGAAAAACTGGTGGCAAAGCAAGCAGTGACGGTGCAGGAGCAAGTCGAAGGTGGGCGATTTAAGAAAATCTACAGCATCACGCCAATCGGCCAAACGCTGTTTGAGCAATGGCTAACGAGTGCAATTCCCCAAGAGAAGGTCAAAGATCCTGCTTTGACTCGTTTGTTCTTTATGGGTTTTCTCAAGCCAAGTGAGCAAATTCGGCTGCTGAGTGAGCATCTTGGAAGCGTGCAAATGGTGCATGCCCAACTCAGCAGCTTGCTGCGTGAGCGTGAGCAAATGAGTGTAGCGACTGAACAACAAGCGCTTGCCGATTTTCAATGGTTAACCTTGGAATATGGCGTAGCCTACTACAGTTTCAATATTAATTGGTATCAACAACTGCTAAGCAAACTTGAGGAATCAGGCAATGAGTAACGAATTAACCGCTAAAACAATTAGTTTACACGATTTTGATTTGCACTACTCCACCGCTGGTAACATAAATAACCCAGCCTTGATCTTAATTCATCCAGCATTTGGCGATCATCAATGCTTTGTCCAGCAGATTGATAGCTTCTCTCAAAAATATTATGTCATCTTAATCGATTTACCTGGCCATGGGCGTTCGCAACCAAACAATACCTTAATTGGTATCGAACACACACCTGAATATTTGGCCGCCATCTTGCAAAACGAAAACCAAGCTCAAGCTCATGTTTTAGGGGTTTCGCTTGGCTCGTTGATCGCCCAAGAATTTGCCTATCGTTATCCGCATTTGGTGGCTAGCGTGACGGTCGTTGGCGGCTATAGTATTTTTGGCGATCAACGGGCAGTGCTGCGGGCACAGCGTAAAGAAATGTTCAAATGGATGTTCATGGTGCTGTTTTCGATTGAGCGTTTTCGGCGTTATGTCGCTCGGATCAGTGTGTTTTATCCGGCTGGCCAAGAATTATTTTATCAGCGGATGCAATATTTTTCGCGCTCATCATTTCGCTTAATGAGCAAATTAAACCAAATTATGCACCCAAACGAAGCAGCATCGAAGCAACAGCTATTGATTTTGGTTGGCGAACACGATCAGCCAATTGCCTTGCAAGCAGCCCGCGAATGGCAACAACAGCAGCCCACTATCGGCTACCATGTGCTGCCAAACGCTGGGCATTGCGCCAATATGGATAATCCAACGCTTTTCAATCAATTGGTACTCGATTTTCTGCTCTAAGCAGTTAATCAGCGCGTCGCCCACGGCAAATAAATCCGAAACTGATGGATTGAGGTCGTCGTGGGCAAGGCAGTCTCAGTTGGTATAGCCGTATTGGTATTCGTTGCAGTCGGTGTAGCGGTCAATGTTGCCGTTGCCGTTGCTGTATTCGTTGCCGTTGGATTTTCCGTCGGCGTTGCTGTATTGGTCGCCGTTGGAATTTCAGTTGGCGTATCTGTTGAGGTCTCGGTTGGCGTATCTGTGGGCATGACCGTGGCCGTATTCGTCGCCGTTTCAGTTGGCATGACTGTATTGGTCGCTGTATTCGTCGCTGTTGGAATGTCGGTCGACGTTGCAGTTACCGTTGGAATATCGGTTGGCGTGGCCGTATTCGTCGCTGTCGCCGTTTCAGTTGCTGTCGCAGTTGGCGTTTCAGTCGGAGTTGCCGTATTTGTCGGCGTTTCGGTTGACGTGGACATATTGGTCGCCGTTGGAATTTCAGTTACTATTTCGGTTGGCGTGGCGGTTGCGGGAATTTGGGGCGCAACCGAGCCTGGATTATAGACCTCGAAAATTCGCGATTGGCTGCTACTGGCTTGGGTTCCGCCAGCAGGAACATAGATGCGCCCACCAACCAAGATTGGGACATGACCTTGACGAGCAGTTGGCATCGGGGCAACGCTGCGCCACGTTTTGGTCAGCGGATTATACACATCAACTCGATTGCTCACACCTGCCTGATCGGCCCCGCCCATCAGATAAAACTCACCTTTATACCAAATTGCTTGGCCCATATCGGCGCGAGCTTGGGGTAATGGCGGAAGCGTTGGGTCGCTGGCGCTGCTCGTCCATGTTTGTGTCAGTGGATCATAGATTTGCAAATCGCTGCTGGCAGCACCAGTAGTACCACTCGCCCGCCCGCCAAACAAATAGAAAAAGCGGCCATCTGTACCACCAGCAGCACCATTGCGGGCCAAAGCCATGCTTGGCAAATTGGCCCAAGTGTTGGTAGTTGGATCATAGGCGGCATGATAATTTGTGGTATTGCCGCTGACAATTCCGCCTGCAACATAGATTTTGCCATCAATTAATGCAGAGCTAGCGGCCATTGTGGCAAATGGCATGGCTGTGCCTTGCGACCAACTATTGCTTGAAGGTTGGTAAATTTGCACTTTGCCTGCGCTTGTGCCAGTCCCGCCAAACAAATAGAGTCGTTGATTCCAGACTTGGGCGCTGTGACTATGGGTTTTATAGGGGCGTTGAGCCAAGCCAGCATTCCACGAATTCGCCCCAAGATCAAAGGCTGCGGTCGCACCATTACTCTCACCAACTAGATACAGTTTATTGCCGATAACCCCGCCAGAGGCCTCGCCCAGCGAGATCGGCAGAGTTCGGGCTAATTCCCAGTGATTTTCAAGCTGGCCGATCCACATTTCGGGATTGGGCACATAGCCGCCAGTCGTTACCAAAATTTTATTGCCATATGCTGTTGCAACCGGAGTTTTGCGCACCCCAGGAATCGAGGTTAATTTCATCCACACATCATCATTGGGGTCATACAGCATCACATCGGCGGAAGCCAAGCCATAATCGCCACCATTAACTGAGCCGCCCACAACCATAATTCGGCCATCAACCTCAAATACCGACGAGGTGATATGCCCCCGGCCTTTGGGCAAATCGGCGACTCGCATCCAAGTATCAGTGTTAGGGTCATAGCGATTTACTTCAACTTGAGCCGCCGTTGATTCGGCAGCTAAATATTGGCCGCCAATCGCATACACATAACCATTCAGCGTCGCCGCCCCAAGGTGGTTACGAGCATTGGGCATGGGTGCAGCAGTCCGCCAAACTTGAGTATCCAAATTCAGCACAAAATGTTTGTTGCTATCCCATTCTTCGAGATGTAAATTACGCCGATGCGCTCCACCAAAAAAGTGAATTTCACGGCCAAGCTTGGTTGCCCCAGCAGCCCCGCGATCTTCGGGCAAATCGGGGCCACGACTCCAAGCATTGGTCAATGTGTTATAGACCCACACATGCTCAGTGCTACCACCAGGTGAATTGCCAATATAGCCACCCAACACATAAATCAAATGGCCATCGGCAACCACGGGAGCATGAGTCATCGCTTCAGGAATATTGGCGCAGATTCGCCATTGATTGGTCGTGATGTTATAGGCAAAAACTGTATCGGTAGCCTCAACTTGGTTGGTATAAAAACCACCAATCACATACAAACTATCGCCAACAATCGCCCCGCCAGCCTCAAATCGCGCCAACGGAATCGGCTGAAACGTATTCCAATTAAACATATTAGTGGTTGTAGTAATAGCAGGAATGGGGGATTGAAGTGGAATTTGGGCTTGGGTTGGTTTCAAGCAGGCTAGAGCGAACAAACTAAGCACGACCAACAACATCGACCAACGAACCGCAGTCAAACGCATACATTCCCTATTGCAAGCAGCAGCTATCGGCAGCAATTACAGCCAATACACAAACTGGATATAGCCAAAACGTCCGGCGCAGGCTATTATACAGACACCGTCAAGAGCAAAAGAGCCAACAATTTTCACATTCATTCACAGTGCTGCAACAACTGTGAAACCTTTGTCGTCCAACCCATGCCAAAACCATAGGAGGAAGTTATGCAACCATATACCGAGCATGATACCGAACGCGCTCGCCAAATTGAGGCCGCTCAAGCCAACTATCCAATCTATCCAACCAATCAACAAACACCAAGCAATAAACTGTTACAACACCTCACTGCCCAGCGTGATTCACGTGGGATCGCCGCGATTGCCCTGATTGTCTTTGGGGTTTTATGGTTTTTAGCTCGGGCAATGGGTGGCGATAGCATTGCCCTTGATTTTGGGATCGATACCGACGCATTTATCCCAAGCATGATTTTATTTACGATCGCCAGCTGTTTCTTCTTCTTTGCCTTCGCTAAGCGGCTGTTTGGGCTATTCATCCCCGCTAGCATCCTAACTGGGCTGGCCGTGGGAATTCCCTTCGCCAACCTGACCAATGGTATGTCAGTGGTTTGGGGCTTGGCCTTGGGCTTTGGGGCAATTGGCTTGCTGGGTAAGCCAATGTTTGGCACGAATGGCTTTTGGGGCTTTATTCCAGCTTCAATTTTGTTTGTGGTCGGAGCGATCATCGGAATCGCGAGCTTGCCAGGTCTGCTAAGTGTTGGTATGGTATGGGTGCCGATAATGCTAATCGGGGCAGGTCTATACCTTGGGTGGGGCCGCAACCGGATCTAGTCAGACTCGGCAGTATTGAACAACCACGGAGCCAATTCCTCGGCTCCGTGGTTTTTTGTGGCCTTAAGCCTGCTATAGTAGCCCACTAACTGGCTTAATGGAGTTCAATCGTATGCAACAATCACCAACCAAGCCCCATTGGCAACCTGATATTTCTAAAACGACGTTCAATGGCTTACGAGCATTGCTGATATCAAGTGCCGCCACGCTTGGATTAATTGCAATCTTTTGGTGGCTGACCAGCTTGATCAACCCTGAAATTAGCCAATTTGATCGGGCTGGCTTGGCTGGTGGTTTTTGGTTACGCACGCAGTTGCCCTATCTCAACCCAATTTTTCAGCTTGCAACATGGATCGGCACACTCTACGGCTTAGCCTTGCAAACATTAATTGTGGGCTATTGGCTGTATCGGCGCAAGCCACCAGCATGGCTCAGTCGCTTGAGCTTAATCGTATTAGCCCTGCTTGGAGCGGCCATTTGGATGACCTTGCTCAAACATGGCTTTGCCCGCCCACGCCCTAGCATCTTCGAGCCAGCCTACCAGCTGAGCACCTACAGTTTCCCCAGTGGTCATGCCATGGCCGCCGCAGCCTGGTATGGCAGTATGACCATAGCCCTTAGTTATGGTCATCCGCAATCACGGCGTTGGGGGATTATTATTGGATTGGCCGCCATGGCAGCGCTAATTGGCACCTCGCGGGTTGTGTTCGCGGTGCATTATCCGACCGATATTAGCGCAGGCTGGATTGGCGGAATCGCTTGGTTGGCCTGTTTGCGGGCAGTTTGGCATGGCATTAGTTGGCAACGCCAGCGCCGCCAAGCGAGTTAGCCTAAAAGCTGTTTCGCCACGATATAGCCAGAACCGCCATTAATCCCATGGCCTGGCCACGTTGCTGCCCCAAGCATAAAAATATTCGGAACCAGCGTTCGATGGCTGGGTTGGGCGGGCAAAGGACTCAACAGATAACTTTGGGCTAAATCGTGCGCCCCGCCGTAGGGATCGCCAGGCCCAAGATTCGGGCTGAATTGGGCTAAACTGGTCGGCGTAATCGTGTGCAAGCCCACAACGCTCGATGGAATATTGGGAATATGCCGTTCAACAATGGCCAAAATCCGTTCAACAAAGCGTTGGGTCAAATCGCCTGTCCACGTCCCATCACCTACTGCGATCTGCCCTGCGGCATCGCCAATCGGGCGGCATGGCACTTCAAGTACTTGCACCCGCATAATTGCTTTGCCTGCTGGTGCCCGGGTTGGGTCGAGGTTGGTTGGACAATCGACAGTAAACGTTGGATTGATTGGCAACAAACCTGCCATTGCTTGGGCCACCGCCAAAGTACATTGATTGAGACCATCGGTTAAATGCGGCTGGCCAATCCGATTAAAACGCGCATCAGGCCAACGCGGCGGTTCGCTGAGCGCCAAATGAATTTGAACACAACCTCGCCCATAGCGAAATTCTTTGGCTTGTTGTAGCACATGTTCCGGCTGCGGCGAATCGTTCAACAACCGCAAATACAATTGATCAGGATTAACCGAGGCGATCACATGTTCGCGCACCTTGAAGGCCTCACCAGTGTTGGTATGCACTTCGCTGGCTTTACCATTACTCAACACAATCCGCGTCGCCGCTGTTTGCGTGCGAATTACCCCACCATGATCGCTGATCAAACTACCCAAAGCGCGGGCTAATTGCTCGCTGCCACCTTCGGGCGTTGCCATGCCCGCGCCCATCGTCGCCAACACAATCAGATAGACCCATAGGCCACTGCCAATTTCGTCGGGAGTGCGGCCAAGATGCATCACCCAGGGCGCAAGCATGGCCTGCATCACTGGCGATTGAAATGGGCTGACCACATTTCGCGCCGTTTCAAACAACAATTTACTAAATGGCGAATAGCCAGTTTCGCTCCGTAGTAAACGTTGAATCATCGTTTGAGCCGTTGGCGATTGCAAATCCATCGAAAACAAGCCAAAAACATCTTCAACATAGGGGTTGAATGAGGCCAACATTTGGCTAAGCACCGCGCCATCGCCCGTGGCTAAACGCTCAGCCTCGGCCAGCGCAGCCTCGAAGGCTTGGGGCAAAATCGCCGTGCGCCCATCACTAAACGAAACCCCAGTTGGAATATCGGTGTTGATATAGCGCAAACCACGCGCCGTCAAATCTGCGCCAAGGTCGGCATAGGCTTGGCTGGTGGTAAAGAGTGGGTGAGCCGAGGAATAGACATCATGTTTGAAGCCAGGTAAGGTCAATTCTTCCGTTCGCACCAAGCCGCCAATCCGATCATTGTTTTCGAGCACCAACACCGATTTGCCTGCCCGCGCCAAGTAGGCTGCCGCGATCAGGGCATTGTGCCCACTGCCAATCACCACAACATCATAGCTGTCCATAACGTTCCTTTCACACCACACATACACGGCAAAAAGGTCTTTGTATATAGCTATTCAAACAGCAGTGTCAAGTAGTCAGCGCAATTTTGTAGCTGTTTTTGTAGCACCTGTGGCATTGCAGTAACAACTCTTAATATGTTTTAATACTCTCACTGGAATAAGTCCAGTCTTTTCACCAAAGGAGCGACAACGATGTTCTCGAATGTACGGTTTTCTTCCCGTGGAGCATCACGCCTAACTTTGTTAGCATGTTTGGTGCTCAGCCCAATGCTGTTTTTGGGCCAGCCTCAAAGCACATTTGCCGCCACTAACCTCGCGCTCGGCAAAACTGCCGTAGCCTCTACCAGCGAAAACGCTGATTTTGGCGCAGCACTCGCGCTTGACGGTAATGTTAATACGCGTTGGAGCAGCACGTTTGCCGATGGTCAATGGCTGCGCGTCGATCTTGGCAGCGTCCAAAGTTTCAATAATGTGGTGCTGCGCTGGGAAGCAGCCTACGCCAGCAGCTATCGGATTCAAACCTCAAACGATGCCAACACTTGGACGACCATCCAAACCATCAGCAATAGCGATGGCAATGTTGACGATTTGAGCATCAGTGGCACGGGCCGCTATGTTCGCGTTGAAAGCATCACGCGTGCCACAGCCTATGGCATCTCATTGTTTGAATTTGAAGTCTATGGCAATGCTGGCAGCAGCAATATTGCCCTGAACAAAACGACTAGCGCCTCAAGCAGCGAAAATGCCGCAACCGCCGCCAATTTTGCGATTGACGGCAACGTTAATACTCGTTGGAGTAGCACATTTGCTGATGGTCAATGGATTCGGGTTGATTTTGGCAGTATGCAAAGTTTCAATCGCGTGGTCTTACGCTGGGAAGCAGCTTACGCCAGCAGCTATCGGGTGCAAACCTCGAACGATGCCAACACATGGACAACCATCCAAACCATTACCAATAGTGATGGCAACGTTGATGATTTGAGTATCAGCGGCACTGGCCGCTATGTGCGAATCGAAGGGATTACTCGCGCCACCCAATATGGCATTTCGCTATTCGAGTTGGAAGTTTACAGCGGCGGCATCCAACCAACTGCCCAACCAACTGCCCAACCAACTGCCCAACCAACTGCCCAACCAACGGCACAGCCAACTGCCCAACCAACCAACATTCCAGGCAACTGCACCACCTCAACCAATATTGCATTGAATAAACCAGCCTACGCTTGGTTCTATGAATCGAAAACCTCAACCCCAGCCCAAGCCGTTGATGGCAACACCACAACCACCCGCTGGAGCCATCTCTGGTATCCAAGCGGCCCAGCCAATGCATGGTTGTATGTTGATTTAGGCTCAACTAATGCCACAATCAACCGCGTGCGCATCTTGTGGGAATCAGCCTACGCCGCCGATTACCAAATTCAAGTCTCGAATGATCGCAGCAACTGGTCGAATATTCGCAGCGTGGTTGGTAATACCCAAACCACCAACGACTACAATCTCACTCCAGTCACAGGCCGCTACTTGCGGATCAACATGACCAAAAAGGGTACCGAGTATGGCTACTCAATTTGGGAACTCGAAGTCTATGGTTGTAACGCAGGCAATCCCAGCTACGATCCTGCACCAACCCCATTAACTGGCAGCTTCAGCCGTGTTTGGGTCGAAAACTTCGATGGCAACAGCCTTAATCTAAACAACTGGGCCTATGACAACGACGTGCATGTCAACGGCGAGCAGCAACAATACACCAGCAACAACGTTGCCGTCAGCGGCGGCACATTGAAAATCACCGCCCGCAAAGAAACCGCCAACGGCTATCCTTTCACCTCAGGCCGGATTTTCGGCTTAGGCCGCCAAAGCTTCTTATATGGCAAGATGGTTGCTCGTATGAAGATGCCGGTTGGCGAAGGCTACTGGCCAGCCTTCTGGATGATGGGTGCAAATATCAATGAAGTTGGTTGGCCTGGCAACGGCGAGCTGGATATTATGGAAAATATCGGCTATGGCAACTGGACTTCGGGCGCACTGCATGGCCCAGGCTACTGGGGAGCAGGCTCGGCAGGCGGCTTAGTCAACTTGCCAGCAGGCCAAACCACTAGCGATTGGCATACCTACGCCGTCGAATGGGACCCAACCTACATTAAATGGTTCGTCGATGATCGCGAAATTCTGAGCTTCACTCGTGCTCAAATCATCGCCGATTATGGCCAATGGACTTACAACAATCCCAAGTTCTTCATCTTGAATTTGGCCTTGGGCGGCGAATATCCCGCTGGCTACAACGGCTGTACTGGCAATCCATTGCCAGCAGGCTGTGCCTACTTTGGCATCAAACAATCAACTGTCGATAGCATCGTGGCGGGCAATGGTCTGCTCGAAGTTGATTACGTTGAAGTATGGCAAAAACCAGGTGCAACAACCCAAGGTGCTCAATATTTGCCTTTGGCGCAACAAGAAAACTAAGTTTAGGTTAAAAAATCAATCAGCAGCCCGACGGATGCTTCAGCGGATTCGTCGGGTTATAGTTTAAGTGGAAAATGTTATGCAAGGAGCAAATTCATGCCCACAGTGATCAACCTCATCGAGAAATTTGGCCATTTCAACGATTATTGGAACCCACGAGTTATCGGCGAACTCAATGGTCAGCAGGTCAAATTGGCCAAGTTACAAGGAGCCTTCGAGTGGCATCATCACGAACATGAGGATGAATTATTTTTCGTGGTGCAAGGCCGTTTGCGCATGCAGTTGCGCGATGGCGACCAAGTGCTCAACCCTGGCGAAATACTGATTGTGCCACGTGGCGTGGAGCATTGCCCAGTTGCCCAAACCGAGGAAGTTTGGTTGATGATGTTCGAGCCAGCCACCACCCTCAACACTGGCAACCTACAAAATAAGCGCACTCGCACTGAGCTAGAACAAATTTAACAGGATCAGCCTCTCAGCGTTCACGACTGAGAGGCTGATCAAATTGATTAAATCGAGCCGCTCACATAGGCTTGGCCAATCGTGAAGGTCATCAGCACAAACAAAAATGAGCCAACTGTGACTACCGCTGCAAAACGAGTTTTAATCTGAGGCCGCGCAATTGGAATCCAGTAGAACAACGAGCAAAAGAAGAGTGGAGCCAGCCCACCCACATAATGGATATACAACTGGACAACGCCCAAGCCCTGATCAAGCAGCTTGATCCCCAACAAGGCTTGGATCATAATCACCAGTTGCATGCTAATAATCGCCAAATTGGCCCAACGATTAAGCTGTTTTCCCTTCCAAGCCAACCAACAGACATAGCCCATCGTCAAAATACTGACCGTTACCACCAGCATCCCCATGTTCAGGTGGACAGTCGGCGAAAGGAACAAGCGATCGATCACGAAGACCTCCTAAATAGATTCTGAGAACCATTCTCACCGCAACCCGAACTGTATCATAAAAAGCCAGCTTAATAAAAAATGCCCTGTTCGTTGAATGAACAGGGCATTCGCAATTTAGAGGATTTATTCGCCTTTCATTGTCATTGGCAAATAAATCAGATTCGGAGTTGGTTGCGGTATATTGGTCGCGGTTGCCGTCGGAACTGGTGTATTCGTTGCCGTTGCAATCGCGGTTGCGGTCGCCGTCGCAATTGCGGTCGCCGTCACCGTTGGCACTGGTGTATTCGTCATCGTTGCAATCGCGGTTGCGGTCGCCGTCGCAATTGCGGTCGCCGTTGCCGTTGGCACATCCGTTGCCGTTGCCGTTGCCGTCGGCACATTGGTCGCGGTCGCCGTCGGCACATCCGTCGCGGTCGCCGTCGGCACATCAGTGGCCGTTGCTGTTGGCACGTCAGTCGCTGTTGCTGTTGGCACGTCAGTCGCTGTTGCTGTTGGCACGTCAGTCGCCGTTGCTGTTGGCACATCGGTTGCCGTTGCTGTTGGCACGTCAGTCGCGGTCGCTGTTGGCACATCGGTTGCCGTTGCTGTTGGCACGTCAGTCGCTGTTGCCGTCGGCACATCCGTCGCCGTTGCTGTTGGCACATCCGTTGCCGTTGCTGTTGGTACGTCAGTCGCCGTTGCCGTTGGCACATCCGTCGCCGTTGCCGTTGGCACATCCGTCGCCGTTGCGGTCGGGACATCAGTCGCGGTCGCCGTTGGCTCTGGCGTATTCGTCATGGTTGGTTCTGGCGTATTGGTTGCCGCAGGGGCATCAAACACAATCGGGCTAGTACCGTTAGCAAACTCGGTTGCGTTATCGTAGCTATCACCATCAGGGTTGCCACTAGCACCATCATCACCAACGCTACTCAATGGATCTAAGCCATAATTTACTTCCCAACCATCGGGCAAGCTATCGTTATCACTATCGCTATCATTTGGATTGGTGTTGTTGGCAAATTCGCCAGCATTGCTCAAACCATCGTTATCGGGATCGCCAGCGGCCCCATCATCACCAACTGAGCTTAATGGATCAAGACTGTTGGCTACTTCCCAACCATCAGGCAAACCATCGTTATCACTATCACTGTCATTTGGATCAGTGCCAGCAGCAGCTTCTTGACCATCATTCAAACCATCATTATCACTGTCGGCATCTTGGGGATCAGTGTTGTTGGCAAATTCAGCAGCGTTGGTCGCGTCATCACTATCGGGATCGCCAGCGGCTCCATCATCACCAACTGAGCTTAATGGATCAAGGCTGTTCGCTACTTCCCAGCCATCGGGCAAACCATCGTTATCACTGTCACTGTCGTTTGGATCAGTGCCAGCAGCAGCTTCTTGACCATCGTTCAAACCGTCGTTATCGCTGTCAGCATCCTGCGGATTCGTACCATTTTGAAATTCTTGTAAGTTGGTCGAGCCATCACTATCAGGATCACCAGCGGCTCCATTGCCTTCGGTCGTGCTGCTTGGATTCAGATTATTGCTGATTTCCCAACCATCAGGTAAGCCATCTCCATCAGTATCAGCGTTATTGGGGTTGGTTCCCAAACCAGCCTCTTGACCATCACTCAGGCCATCGTTATCGCTGTCAGCATCGTTGGGATTCGTGCCATTTTGAAATTCTTGCAAGTTGGTCGAGCCATCACTATCAGGATCGCCAGCGGCTCCATCATCACCAACACTGCTCAATGGATCGAGGCTATTAGTCACTTCCCAGCCATCGGGCAGGCCATCGTCATCACTATCACTATCGTTTGGATTCGTGCCAGCGCTAATTTCAGCACCATCATTCAAGCCATCGTTATCGCTGTCAGCATCTTGGGGATCGGTATTGTTGGCATATTCAGCGCTATTATCCAAACCATCATTATCTGGGTCACCAGCAGCATCGTTTGGATTCAGTGGATCAAGCCCGTTGCTCACTTCCCAACCATCAGGCAAACCATCATTATCGCTATCGCTAGCGTTAGGATTCGTACCAGCCAAAGCCTCAGCACCATCATTCAAGCCGTCATTATCGCTGTCAGCATCTTGGGGATCGGTATTGTTAGCAAATTCAGCGGCGTTGTTTGAGCCATCGTTATCAGGATCGCCTGCTGCGCCATCAGCACCAGTGGCATCTAACGGATCAAGGCCATTTGCCACTTCCCATGCATCTGGTAAACCATCATTATCACTGTCGCTAGCGTTTGGATTCGTACCCAAGGCAGCTTCTTGACCATCATTCAAGCCATCGTTATCACTGTCAGCATCATTGGGATTAGTGTTGTTAGCAAATTCAGCAGCGTTGTTTGAACCATCGTTATCAGGATCGCCATTGGCTCCATCATCACCAACACTGCTCAATGGGTCGAGGCTGTTGACTACTTCCCAGCCATCGGGCAAGCCATCGTTATCGCTATCACTGTCGTTTGGATCAGTCCCAGCAGCGGCTTCAGCACCATCATTCAAGCCGTCATTATCGCTGTCGGCATCATTTGGATCGGTGTTGTTAGCAAATTCAGCGGCGTTGTTTGAACCATCGTTATCAGGGTCGCCCGCCGCACCATTGTTACCAGCATTGCTCAATGGGTCGAGGCTGTTGACTACTTCCCAGCCATCGGGCAAGCCATCGTTATCGCTATCACTGTCGTTTGGATCAGTCCCAGCAGCGGCTTCAGCACCATCATTCAAGCCATCGTTATCGCTATCAGCATCCTGAGGATCGGTGTTGTTAGCAAATTCAGCGGCGTTGTTTGAACCATCGTTATCAGGGTCGCCCGCCGCACCATTGTTACCAGCATTGCTCAATGGATCAAGACTGTTGGCAACTTCCCAACCATCAGGCAAGCCATCGTTATCACTATCTGCATCATTCGGATTCGTGCCAGCAGCAGCTTCAGCGCCATCGTTCAAACCGTCGTTATCACTATCTGCATCATGGGGGTTGGTGCTATTTTGATATTCTTGCAAGTTGGTCGAGCCATCGCTATCGGGGTCACCTGCAGCACCCTGGTTGCCAGTAGCATTCAATGGATTGAGACTATTCGAGACTTCCCAGCCATCGGGCAAACCATCGCCATCGCTATCAGCATTATTTGGGTTCGTACCCAAAGCTGCTTCAACACCATCATTCAAACCATCATTATCGCTATCAGCATCGTTTGGATGTGTGCCAGCGGCAAATTCAGCAGCATTATTTGAACCATCGTTATCGGGGTCGCCTGCTGCACCATTATTACCAGTGGCATCCAATGGATTCAGGCCATGATTGACTTCCCAGCCATCGGGTAACCCATCATTATCACTATCATTATCCAATGGATTCGTACCAGCACTATCTTCGGCACCATCATTCAAACCATCGTTATCGCTATCTGGATCATTGGGATCGGTGCCATTTTGATATTCATCCAAATTGCTGGAGCCATCATTATCGGGATCGCCAGCCGCACCATTACCACCAGTACCATTGTTTGGATTTAGGCCATTATCAACTTCCCAACCATCGGGCAAGCCATCATCATCGCTATCACTATCATTGGGGTTGGTGCCATTGGTGATTTCTTCACCATCGGTCAAACCATCATCATCGCTATCTGGATCGAGGGGGTTAGTGCCGTTGTTGATTTCATCGACATCATTCACCCCATCATTATCACTATCAGGGCGAAATGCTGTTGCTGCAACTGCATCAATTTGATATGCAGTCAATAGCGAAACAAAACGTACGTACCGATAGGGAGTAGGACTTTGTGGGTAATCAACTGTGGTCGTATAGATAGTACCAAGTGATAAACCAATAATGTCTAATGATGATGAGGCAATTACTTGGCGACTACTATCCAGAAACTGAACGGTCGCTGCCAACTGCACGCCAATCCCACCATAGTGCACCACTAGATCGCCAGTACCTTCTTCGTTAGCACCCATATCAAGGGTCAGGTTTTGGCCGAGCAAACCAATGACTGTTGCAGTATTGGTATCTGGTGCACCAACAGCATTGGCAGCATTAACTATTAGACCACTAGTACTTGAATCAACCGCATTAGCATAGGGAGTCTCTCCAGCAGCGGCGACAGAGCGTACCATACCAAGGTGAAGAACCACGATTAAGGCGAGTAAAAGTCGCCCATAATTACGCCGAGACCGATCGAAATTCATACGATTGCTCCTCTGAAATGGCTACATGTCGCGTTCAATGATGGTGAAGTAATGAGTGAAGTTGGTCTACCAGCCGCATCACAGTGGTTAATCGCTGCATTTGATAGTGATCAATCGCGCCGATTAGGTGATGGAGCCTAAGCGCTGGCTCACTCAAACTTCAAAGCTACGAATATCAATCACATAGACCACAAGACACTACATCAAATCATGGATGTATACATATCAATCACAAGCTTGTTACCGATCAACGTTGATCGCCAATTGGCTGAAAATGCAGCTATATCCTATACCATGCCTATTCAATTTCTGGTAATCTTTAGTCCTATCTCATCCAATAACCATGGTAATAGAGGGGATGGGCTAGTCCCACAAATTACTTGGGAATACTCCCCCAAAGTGGGATATTCTAGCCCTAAGTGGCTAGTTGATTTTGCTGATTAAATTTGACTAAACTAGGGCTTCACAAATCAAAAATATTAAGGTATTTTTATAACTGAACTGATATGGGATGGACTTTCTTAGGGATCGGTCTCAATCAAGATCGGTTTAATCAGTTCTGCTATCATTTCAAATACGAGGGAGTATGTATGTCGCAGAAACAACGTTCGTTTCGCACACGCCTAGCCATGATCGGCGGATTGGTAGCGCTACTCATAGCTGGGCAACCCGCTATTACTAAGCCAACCGCTGCCGCCGCCATTTGCGAGGTCACTTACACAATCTCGAATCAGTGGGATACTGGCTTTACTGCCAATATTAGTGTTAAGAATCTTGGAATCGGTCTCAATAATTGGCAAGTTGGCTGGACATTCGCGGGTAATCAGGCAATTACTAATCTTTGGAATGGGGTGCTTACCCAAACTGGTGCTCAGGTCAGCGTCGCCAATCCAGCATGGGCCGCCAGTTTACCCAGCAATGGTACTGCAAGCTTTGGTTTCCAGGCTTCGTATACCGGTAGTAATGCGATTCCAAGTGCGTTTACCTTGAATGGCGTTAATTGCAACGGCGATCAGCCAAGCCCAATACCTACCAACACAACTATTCCTAGCATCCCACCAGCAACCAACACACCAATCGTTCCAACTAATACGCCAATTGCTACCACAACTGGAACGCCTCGCCCAACCAATACGCCAACCAGCATCGTTCCAACGGTCACCAGTACACCCCGACCAACCAATACCCCGATTCCAACCACGGTCAATCCAACGGCTACGAGTACTCCAACTGGCAATAACAATAATGATGATTGGCTGCACACCAATGGCAATCAAATTGTTGATAGCGCAGGCCGCCCAGTTTGGTTAACCGGAGTCAATTGGTTTGGCTTCAATGCGACTGAACGAGTGTTTCATGGCTTGTGGTCGGCCAATTTGACCAGCATGATGCAAAGCATTTCGCAACGTGGTTTGAATATTATTCGCGTACCAATCTCAACTGAGTTGATTTTGGAGTGGAAGGCAGGGGTTTTCAAAACACCAAATGTCAATACTTACGCCAATCCTGAATTAGAAGGCTTAACCTCGTTGCAAATATTCGATCGCTTTGTTGTGCTTTCAAAGCAATTTGGCATCAAGGTGATGATCGATGTGCATAGCGCTGAAGCCGATAATTCGGGACATTATGCTCCACTATGGTACAAAGGCTCGATCACCAGCGAGCAGTTTTATCAGGCTTGGGAGTGGATTACTGATCGTTACAAAAATGACGATACGGTGATCGCAATGGATATTAAGAACGAGCCACACGGCACAGCGCACGATAATCAAGCCAGTGGGCAATTTGCTAAATGGGATAACTCGACCGATATAAACAACTGGAAATATGTTTGTGAGACCGCCAGCAAACGGATTTTGGCGATTAACCCTAATGTCTTGGTGCTATGCGAGGGTAACGAGGTTTATCCAAAAGCAGGTGCAAGCTACACATCGAGCAACAAAAATGATTACTATTTTACCTGGTGGGGCGGAAATTTACGTGGGGTGCGCGATTATCCGGTCAATCTTGGCAACAACCAAGATCAATTGGTCTACTCACCACACGATTACGGCCCATTGGTCTTTAATCAATCATGGTTCTACCCTGGTTTTAACAAAGAAACGCTTTACAATGACGTTTGGTATCCTAACTGGTTCTTTATCCATGAAGAAAATATTGCGCCGTTGTTTATCGGCGAATGGGGTGGCTTTTTAGATGGTGGCGCAAACGAACAATGGATGAAAGCACTGCGTGATTTTATTAAGGAACATTATTTGCACCATACCTTCTGGGTGCTCAACCCCAATTCGGGCGATACTGGCGGCTTGCTCGGTTACGATTGGGCCACCTGGGATGAGGCCAAATATGCCTTGCTCAAGCCAACATTATGGGCCGATCGCAATGGTAAATTTGTCAGCCTCGATCATCAAATTCCGCTCGGTGGCACAGCAACTGGCACAACTATCACCCAATATTATCAGCAGGGCAACCCAGCCCCAAGCAATCCATAATTGATCGATTAGCAACAAAACAAAAGCCTTGACAGTACAAATTGTCAAGGCTTTTCGATTTATGTCAATAAAAATCTAACGACAGCCACAGCTACTGGATTGACTTACACCACAGCAATTGGTTTTTTCATCGGCTGAACAGCAAGTTGCTTGTTCTTCAGCTGAGCAGCAGTCATTGTTCGATTTGGTGGTTTCGGTTGAGGACATAATCGTTCTCCTTAACATAAATTCAGTTGAAGCAGCATTCAAACGCTTCTATGATTAAAGACGGCCAATTTACCAAAGGACGCAGTTTATTCGAGTTGAATTGACTGATGATGTGGGCGACAACCCAAAACATGGTCAGCAGGATCGCGCTCCACGGCACAACATTGATCAAACAACACGCGCAATTTTTGGCGTGCCCGTTGAACTCGCGATTTTGTGCCCGAAAACGATAAGCCCAACTCGTTACTCAAGGCTTGTTGGCTAATACCCTCAAATGCCGTGCGTTGCAAAACCCAACGATCTTGGCTGGGCAAACGATCCAACATTTGCTGCACACAACGATCAAAGCCCGCTAAAATTGGCGGTTGTTGGTTGTTTTCAGCTTCCAACATTGCATCAAGGGAGCTAGTTTCGCGCCGCGCACGATAATGATCGATCAATTTGTGGCGGGCAATTTGCCAAAGCCAAGCCTCGCTGCGCTCAGAATCCTGCAATTGCGTAGATTTGAGATAGGCACTGAGGAAAATATCTTGCAGCAGATCTTCCACCGCCGTATGATCGGCCAAACGAGCTTGCAAAAATCGCCGCAGCGGTTGTGCTAGCTTTTGCCAAAGGTTGGTCAGATCAAACTGGCTCATCGGCTCACCGCCCAACGACAACACGCTGCTGGTTGCTGGATTCGAGCTTGAATCTGGCGCACTACTCGCGCAGCATCTGGCCCAACTCCACGCAAACTAGCTGAAGCAAAATTATATTGTTGCTCCAAACCAACGTAATACAAACCTTCAACTGTGGTGCTCACGCCTGCCCGGTGCAAGGGCAAGCCAGTCTGATCAAGTGCATTGATGCCTCGCAAATAGCTCAAATGCGGTCGATAGCCAGTTGCAAACAACACTATGTCAACTAATTCATGGTATCCATCCGCCCAAACTAGGCCTGTTTCAGTAAAACGCTCGAACATGGCGCGACGTTGGGGTTGGTTTTGATTGATTTTTCTGCTGTACAGACCAGTATCGAGAACAATTCCCTGAGTGCGTTGCTGAATCCAACGCCCCACCCGAGTATTGAGCGCCAAGCGATCAAAGCCCGTCAACCACCACCACCAATGCAGATCGCGACCAGCAATTCGTTGGGCTTGAAAGCGAATCGGTTGGCGGGTGGCAAGGGTTACATTGGCAACTTGAGCTAGCTCAATCGCAATTTGAATCGCCGAATTGCCCGCGCCAACCACCACAACTCGTTTGCCCACAAAATCTGCTGGATTGCGATAGCTAGCACTATGCAAAATCTGGCCTTGAAATGCAGCTTGATTGGGCAATTCGGGGATAAATGGTCGCGCAAAAGCTCCGGTTGCGGCAATAATTTGGCTGGCCTGAAATACTTGCCCTGTACTACTTGTCAGGCGAAAGCCAGCTTGCTGACGTTCGATTTTGCTAATTGCGGTATTGGTTTGAACTGGCAAATTAAAATGTTCAGCATAGCGTTGCAAATAGGCCACAACAGCATCGCGCTGAGGGTAACTATCAGCGGGCGCAGGAAAAGCCATGCCAGGCAAACTTGAAAATCTCGCTGGCGAAAATAAGCGCAAGCTATCGTAATAGGCGGGCCACGAGCCACCAACACTTGCCTGCGCCTCGATAATTTGAAATGGAATTTTAGCTTGTTGCAGCCAATAGCCAGCCGCCAAACCAGCCTGGCCAGCCCCAATCACGATCGTTTGATTAGCCATTACTTGCACCTCGAATCAGATAAATCGCCGCTGCACTGATCAAACACATCAGTAATAACAAGCCAAACAGCGGTTGATAGCTATGCAACAATCCCACCAACAAGCTGGCCAACACCGGAGCCAAAGCCCGAGCGGTTGTGGTCAATAACGCCAACGCCCCGCTGATACTGGCATATTGGGCAGTGCCAAAAACATCGGCAACCAAGGCCGCCCGTGTCGGGGTCAACGCGCCTGACCCCGCCCCAAACAAGCAGGCAAATAGCAGCAGTCCTGTCATATTTGGCACAAACAGGAAGATTGCAAAAGCGAGGCTTTGCAGCAAACACAACATCCATGCCAATTGCACCTGAGGCAAATGCCGCCCAACACTGCCAATCACAATTCGGCTGGGAATTTGCGAACCACCCAGCAACGCCACGGCCAAGGCTTGAATCTCAGGAGCATAGCCTTGGGTTTGAATCGCTGAAATCAAATGCACGCCTAAGGTGAATGTTGCCATCGTGGTCAGACCAAAGGCTAATGCCAACCACCAAAATGCGCCTGCTCGCACTGCTGTGCCCAACGACATCGAAGGCCGAATCGTTGAATTTGGGGTAACTGTTGCAACTGCCAGCGACCCGCCATCAGGCAATAAACCCAAATCGGCGGGCTTACCACGCAACACCAAGCCATGCAACGGAATCGTTAGCACTGCCAAAATTGCGGCCAGCCATAGCAAAACTTCACGCCAATTCAGCGTGCCTAGCAACCGCGTGATCAAGGGCACATACACGACGCTGGCCAAGCCACCCCCAACCGTCAAAATTGTCAGGGCATGTTGGCGTTTTTGCTGAAACCAAGTTGCCACCACCGCAAAAGCTGGCTCATACAAAATTGCCGCCATCGCCAATCCCAAGCCCGCCCAGATCAGATACCAAGCCAAGAGCGATTGAACATTGGCCCAAGCCACCACCAAAATCGCCGCCCAACATGAGCCAAACGTCATCAAACCGCGTGCGCCATGTTGATCAAGCCAGCGGCCAACGGGTAAAGCCATGATTCCCGAAATAAACAAGGCCAGCGAAAATCCACCGGTAAAATGGGCTTGCGACCAACCCAACTCACGCTGCATCGGGGTCAAAAGCACGCTAAATGCGTAGTAAATTACGCCCCACGAAGTCATCTCGGTAAATCCCAGCGTGCCGACAATCCACCAGCCATAAAACGGGCTTCGCCGCATACCCAAATCCTTCAGCATTGCAAAAACGATGTTAAACGGTCACGGTCATGCTACAACTGCAAAAGAATCTCGCTACGGGTTGGAGTTGTGCCACAACAAGCCTCACCGCCAAACTGGGTTTTGCAGACCCCAGTTTCTGGTAGCACCAACCGCACTTCACGCGCCGCTTGCCAATCGCCAACTAGTGCTGCCACGACCGAGCGTACTTGCTCGTAGCCTGTGCGCATAAGAAAGGTCGGGGCACGCCCATAGCTTTTCATGCCCACAATATAGAAATTTGGCTCGGGCTGCTGCAATTCTTCAGCACCATGTGGGCGCACCGTGCCACAACTATGCTCATTTGGATCAATCAAGGCAGCCAAAACGCGCGGGCTTTCGACCGCCGTATCGAGATCTAACCGAATTTCGCTGAGTATGCTTAAATCTGGGCGAAAACCTGTGGTTGCAATCACTTGATCAAAGCCTGTTAATTGTTGCTGGCCAGCATGCAAATCGAGTTTGCCATTGATTTGAGTAATGCGATCGATGCGAAAGCCTGTAACCAGATTAAAGCGCCCACTTGCCACTAATTGCTCAACCCGACCACCCAAAAGCCCTCGTTGCACCAATTGATCGTTAGCTCCGCCGCCATATAACGCTGCATCGACCTGTCCACGTCGCATAATCCAAGT
Source organism: Herpetosiphon gulosus (assembly GCF_039545135.1). Taxonomy (NCBI): domain Bacteria; kingdom Bacillati; phylum Chloroflexota; class Chloroflexia; order Herpetosiphonales; family Herpetosiphonaceae; genus Herpetosiphon; species Herpetosiphon gulosus. Next base: position 32,977 of record NZ_BAABRU010000015.1, read on the forward strand.
AACGATGGTTTCAGGAGCTTGCTCGGCCAATTCGGCTAAATCAAGCAAGGCATTAAAGGCTGAATGGCCGCTACCGACGACCGCCACCGAGCGATTGGCATAGCGAGCGCGATCGTTGCCCAACACAGCGGGAATGCCATAGTAAATTTGACCGCTGGCTGCCGTTTCGCCCAAAGCTGACACGCCTGCCGCACCCAATGGATTGGGGCTACGATAGGTTCCCGAAGCATCAATCACCGCTTTGGCATAGACTTGATGGGTTGTACCAGCAGTTTCAATCGTCAGCACAAATGGCGTGGTTGCACGGCCAGCATTCTTTAATTTATCCAAGCCCAAACGGGTAACTGCCACGACTTTGCTGTTGAGCTTTAAATGGGGCTGTATTTGGGGCAATTGTGCTAAAGGCTGCAAATAATCGCGTACCAATTCTGCGCCAGTTGGAAATTCGGCTAAATGAGGAGCTTGCCAGCCTGCACCAACCAAAAGCTGCTCCGCCAAAGGATCGATATTAAATTCCCAAGCCGAAAATAAGCGCACATGGCCCCAGCGTTGCACCGAATCGGCGACCCGTGCGCCAGCTTCGAAAATGATCGGAGTTTCGTTACGCGCCAACAAATGGGCTGCCGCTGCCAAACCAACCGGCCCCGAGCCGATCACCGCCACTGGTAATTGCGCAAAATCCATTCAAAGCCTCCTATAAACAATATATTGAAAATTTTCAATATAAAATGTGAAAGAAAATCCATCAGGCCGATGGATAGATTGAAAATTTTCGATTGAACGTGGCTAAAAATACGCTAGCCCTGTGGTGACTAACGTGCACGAATTGATTGTTGCAGAGCATAACATAGAGATTGAAAAAAATCAATATAAAAATTGAGCCAATTTCGATCAAAGTTGTAATTGCCACATCGCAAAGCGTTGGCTATACTAACAGCACCACCATTTTAAGGAGAGAATCGATGAACATCTATTTGTCAATGAACTCAATCCCAGAGCTACGCGGCTATCCCAAGGCTCAACAACGTATCTTATGGCGACGGGCGCTCAAAGAAAATGCGAAAAACAAATTAGTTTGGCTAGGATACGGTTTGTTATTTCTGACCATCTTCGGCGCGAGTATGCTAATTCCATCGGCTGCAAGTATGTTGGTTGGAATCCTCATCGGTGGAACAGTAGGCGGGATTGCTGGATTGATCAGCAGTCAATTAATTATCGCGGCGATTCGCCCAACTTTAGCTAAATATCGCCATGAGTTAGAGCAAACTTCGTAATTCTCCCAATCCGCCGTAGCATTACCAAGATACCGATATAGGCGATCACCAAACGAACGGGTGATCGGCATCACCTTCCACTTGCCTCCCACAGCCGCTATAATGAGCTACGCTGTGTTTAGCGGAAAAGGATGGATTATGCAAACCAAACGTTCGTTGATCGCCATCGGGTTAGCACTCGCTATCGCCTTGCTGAGTGTGTTTGCGGCCAGTAGCCTCACACCATCCAGCGCGGCCTCATCATCAGATGGGTTGTGGCAAGATGTTGCTGAACAACGGATTCAGCCAAAAGGCCAGCGCGAGATTGTGCCGTTGGTCTATCGCACGGTCAGCCTTGATCTAGCAGGCTTGAGCCAGCGCCTTGATCAAGCGCCCTTGGAAAGCGCGGTGGGCGTGCAACAATCAGCATTTTTACTGAGCTTACCGCTGCCAAGTGGCCAATTTCGCCAATTTCGGGTGGTCGAATCGCCAATTATGGAGCCTGCGCTGGCAGCAAAGTTCCCTGAATTGCGCACCTACTTAGCCCAAGGCTACGACGACCCCGAAATGGTCGCGCGGCTTGATCTTACGCCAAGCGGCTTTCATGGCTTGATTTTGGCTCCAGAAGGACGCTATTTTATCGACCCCTACAGCCGCAACGATACGGGCAATTATATTGTGTATGATAGCCGTAATTTTGTGGCCGACCCCGCCAAACTCGCCAGCAAAGGCAAGATTGATTATGTTGGTGAAACTCCAATCACCAATCCATTCCCTGAGCGTTATAGCATTGGCGAAACCTTGCGCACCTATCGCCTCGCAATGGCTGCCACCGGCGAATACACCAGTTTTCATGGTGGCACGGTCAATGGAGCAATGGCGGCAATCGTCACCAGCGTCAACCGCGTTAACACCGTTTACGAACGCGATATCTCGGTACGCATGGTGTTGGTTGCCAACAATAACTTAATTGTCTATACCAATGGCGGCACCGACCCCTACACCAACGACGATGGTTTTGAGATGTTGGGTGAAAATCAATCCAACCTCACCAGCGTGATTGGCAGTGCCAATTATGATATTGGTCACGTTTTCAGCACTGGTGGCGGTGGGGTTGCGGCACTTGGCTCAGTTTGTGTCGCTAGTGTCAAAGCCGAAGGTGTGACTGGTTCACCAGCTCCAGTTGGCGATCCTTTTGACATTGATTATGTCGCCCACGAAATTGGCCACCAATTTGCAGGTAATCACACCTTCAACGGCACTACTCAAGCCTGTGGTGGCGGCAATCGCGAAGGCCCAGCGGCCTACGAACCAGGCAGTGGCTCAACGATTATGGCCTATGCAGGGATTTGTGGCTCGGAAAATCTGCAACCCAACAGCGATCCCTATTTCCATGTGAAGAGCTTGGAAGAAATGAGCGCCTTTATCACAACTGGTGCTGGCGCGAGCTGTGGCACCACGGCGGCCACTGGCAATACGCCACCAACCGCCAATGCTGGCGCAGATTACACAATTCCTGCCAATACGCCATTTGAATTAACTGGCAGCGGCAACGATGTGAACGGTGATAGCCTGACCTACAACTGGGAGCAATACGATTTAGGCTCAGCCTCGCCACCCAATACCGATAACGGCAATCGCCCAATTTTCCGTAGTTTCGATTCAACCACTTCGACCAGTCGCAGCTTCCCACGTTTGGTCAATATTTTGAACAACTCGACGACAATTGGCGAATCGATGGCGACAAGCAATCGCACCATGAATTTCCGCCTGACCGTGCGTGATAACCGGGCTGGTGGTGGTGGCTATGGTTTGGATACAGCGCGAGTTACGACCGTCAATACTGCTGGTCCCTTCCAAGTAACTGCACCCAATACCGCCGTAACGTGGGCAGGCTTCAGCAGCCAAAGCGTTACTTGGAGTGTAGCGAATACGAACGCTACCCCCATTAACTGTAGCAATGTGAATATTTTGTTCTCAAGCAATGGTGGTACGAGCTTTAGCCCAGTGCTGAGCAATACGCCTAATGATGGCAGCGAAAGCATCACCGTACCAAACGTTGCCACCACGACTGGTCGGATCAAAGTGCAATGTGCGGGGAATGTCTTCTTTGATATTGGCAACGCCAACTTCACGGTAACCGCCAGCAACGCAACGGTCACGCCAACCAGCGATGCCACGGCAACTCCAACGCTTACACCAACGGCAACCGCAACGGTTACCCCAAGCGTAACAGTTACTCCAAGTGCATCAATGGTCTACTTGCCAATGGCAATGAAGTAACCCTAAAAATCCGAACACGGCCTACCTGAAAGTTCAAGTAGGCCGTGTCCTCCACACAGAGATATAGAACGTTGAGCTAGCTAAACCGCCATTTAGGCCTGATTAACCACCGAGACATCAAGCAATTTCTCAGAAACTTTGTCAATCAATTGATCAATAAAAAAGGGCTTGGCAATCAATTCAGTTGCTCCAGCCTCACGCGCTTCACGTTGCAATTTTACGCTATCGTAAGCAGTAATCATCAGCATGGGTTGGGTTGCGCCTTGCGAACGCAGCGCTCGGATCAGATCCAAACCAGACATTTCACGCATATGATGATCAGTCAAAAGAATATCGCACGGCTCGTGCAGCCATATATTCAAGGCTTCTTCACCATGATAGGCCCGGATTACCTCAACATCAGGGATACTTCGCAGACCAATCATTAGGGTCATAGCAATCGCTGTATCATCTTCGGCAATTAAAATGCGTTTGGTCACGGTCGGCCTCCTACTGTTCTGCTAGCATCCCCACACACACTGATACAAGTACTTTGGTATCATATAGGTACTATTGTATAGTGCGGCAGGTACTGGCACAACACCCATATAGGTGAATAAATTGTGATCCTATGTCTAGTGAATGCCGTGGTCGATCACCCCCGCGAGTGATCGACCACAGCTACAGGTTGTGCCAAGATTGAATAAAGCAAGATTCGGGCCAGCTAGCGTCGCCAGCGCGGGCGCAAGATTTGTTGCAAAATCGAGCGCCAACCACGGCTGATCGAGCGCGGCCAAAGCGTGCGGCTGACCATAGCCCGATCATTTTCAATTTCCTCAGGGTTGAGCCGTACTTGGCTACCATATTGCTCAGCACTATAGGCATCGGCCAAACGACGCAAGGTTCGGCGTTGACCAGGCATTTCTTTGGCTAAATCGCTGGCAAACTCTTGGGGCGTGCGCTCAGGCCGTTGCTCCAAGCCAGCCCAACGTGCCAATAAGCCAATAAAACCATAGGCCCGCGCCGCAGGTCGCAAACCACGAAATTCACGTTGAAACAGTAGCCATAGCAATAGAATAATTAAGCCAATCACTGCACAAATAATTGCCAGCCAACGCCAGAATGGGCTGCGCTCGATAACCTGCGCCGCTACATCTTCAGCCGGCAAAGCTTGGGGTTCAACCGTAGGAATTGGCGTGGTTTGGAAGTTTTCACGCAAATCTTGCAATGCATCAAAATTGGTGGTTGGTGGCTCAACAATCCCAGCATTTGGCCCAATATCATCGGGATTTTCGCTGTTATCTTCAGCTTGGGGTGGCCCATCAGGCCGAATTGGTACAGTGACATAGCCCGCTGGCGTTGGCTCGAAACGAATCCAGCCATAGCCCATAAAATAGACTTCGGGCCAGCTATGGGCAATCGTATCACGCACAATATAAACTTGGCGATCAGCATCATAATCGCCTGTGGCATAACCTTGTACCCAACGCGCCGGAATGCCTTGCGATCGCAACATCAACACCATCGAGCCAGCAAAATAATCGCAATAGCCACGCCGCAGGTTGAACAAGAAATTCTCGATCGGATCAGAATCACCTGGCGGCGCAGGAATTTGATCATCATAGGGAAATTCGCGTAAATAGCGTTCGATTGCGACCGCTTTATCATAAGCCGTTTCGGCTCCTGCCGCAGTCGTCAACTGGCGTGATAGCCCACCAATATTGCGCATCGATTGCGTATCGGGCAACTGAACATAGCGCTGCAACCAGGCCGGATAATCGCTTGATGCCCCACGCAAACTTTGCTTATCCACATTGCTGATCAGCGAAACCACGCTGTATTCAAAACCTTGGTTGGCTGGGCCTTGATTGAAGTAGATCGCACTATCGGCAAAGTTGGGCAAAGTATTTTCGGTATCCGAAACGATAAATGAGTGCTGCACCAGCACTGGCACACTCCAAGTCAGCGGCGAGGTTGCGGCGGGCAACTGCTGATCGCCACGGGTTTGCATCAATTTGATCGTTTGGGTAAATGGCACGCGGCCAGTTGTATCAAGCTGGGTTAGGGTATCTTCGGGGTTGATCGGAGTCAAGGCTTCACGGCGAGTTGGTGTTCGGCGCACCTGCCAAGCTAACTCACCAGTGGTGTTTTGCCAACCTTTGCCTGTGTATAAATCCCAAGCATTCGAGCGCCAATATTCGGCTGAAGGTGCTTTGACTTCGAGTACGACTTCGTTGGTGGCCGAGCGTGCCCCACCAAGTTGCACCGTATTGTTGGAAAAACTAGCGCCACTGCCATTGGGCACGACGACATTGCCCACACCTTGCGGCCCACGATCGGCCCGTTCTGCACCATTATCGGGCAAGAAGAAATCGATCGGACGGCTCAGATTTTCGCCAAAAATCCGCAACTGGGCATTAGTAATATTGGCTGGCATCAATGCCGCCATAAACACCAAACTAAAACAGGCCAAAATGCCCGCCCACAAATAACGCAACGAAAGCCATTCTTGTTGCTCAAGCAAGCCAGCATCCCAACCATTTTGGCGTTGCGCATAGGTCTGCGTGACCAAAAAGAGCAGGGCAATCAGCAAAAAGAGCCAGAACGAAGCAATTGGCTTGGGAATTGCATAGGTCAAATTGGCCATCAACAGGCTACCATTCAGCAGCACCAAACGCCAATTCCAGTTCCAACGAAACAACAGCCAAATTGTGCTATAGGCAAAAATCCAAGCTAGCAGCAAGCCTGCCAACGAAAAGAGATAATAATCTTCAATTTGCTCACCAGTTTTAACCGCTCGAATTGCTGCAATCCCCCGAATCAGCATATCCGTCCAGCGATCAACTTGGCTATCGAGCCGTTCATCAAGCGGTAAAAAGCGAATTGACCATGCCAAACCCATGAAGAAACTTAGCACATGGGCAAAGAACGAGGGCAAAGCTTGCCACCGTGCAAACAAGGCTGCTACGATCAAGCCACCAAGCGCTACGATCCGCATGCGTTCAAACCCTTCGACCCATTCCGATTCGACCACATTGGTCACCACCAACAAGGCCATCAGGCTGGCAAGCGTCCAGGTTAATAACCCATAGCCTGGTTGAACAAAAGCGCGAATTCGTTGCAACATCGGGGATTCCTCAATCTAGCAGGCAGGCTACTTATATTTTAAAATGGCTCTGGGTACTGCTGGGTTAGCAGTTGATGAGCATTGGCTTAGGCGATCAACCGCTTAAACAGGCGTTCAGCATTGGTGGTGGTAATCGTCGCAACTTCATTAAGGCTCAAATCGCGCAAACGGGCAATTGCTTCGGCCACATAAGCCACATAGCTTGGCTCGTTACGTTTGCCACGATATGGGTGCGGCGTAAGATATGGTGCATCAGTTTCAATTAATATGCGATCAAGCGGCGCACGCTGAACCACATCGTGCAACTCCACAGCTTTTTTGAAGGTCACTGGCCCAGAGAACGAAAGATAAAACCCAACATCCAAACAAGCCTCGGCGTAGGCCCAATCGCCACTAAACGAGTGCATCACCCCAGCTTGGCCTCGAGCCGACGCATCCAAAATGCGCAGCGTATCGGCGACAGCATCGCGGCTGTGGATGACCACCGGAAAATCCAGTTCGCGGGCCATCGCTAGTTGTTGGCGAAACAGTTGCTCTTGAATATCGTGGGGCGCACGATCATGATAATAATCAAGCCCAATTTCGCCCAAGGCGACCACCCGTGGCTCAGCCAGCAACTGGCGAATTTGCGCTAATTCAGCATCGCCAGTATTCAAAGCATAATGCGGCTGAATGCCCACGCTGGCCCACACCATGGGTTGGCTTTGGGCTAAGGCAACGCTGGCACGCGATGAAGCCAAATCGTAGCCAATATTGATCATACGAGTTACGCCAGCGGCTTGGGCACGCTCAAACACTGCCGCTCGGTCATCATTAAATTGATCGCTATGAACATGAGTGTGGGTATCAATTAACATGGATCTTCCTACGGTGCTAAGGCTCTCTCATAATTGAGTTGTGGCACGCTCAACAATCGGTTAATTTTCCGTGATCACCACCCCTCCGCCCCGCCTCAAGGCGGGGAAGGCAGGGTGTTTTCATCCCCCTGCACCCCCTAAAGGACAATTTGGGGGATACATCGATTGTGAATTCATCCAAAATGTGGTTACTGAGTATGGACAAAAGATCCTGCTCATCCACACATTTGGGTGTAACACAGCCAAACACGATTATACCCAAACATCGCACACAATAGCAAAATTCTGTTACCATAGAACCACGATTAAGTTATGGAGGATGATTCCTATGGCAGTACGTTCGGCTGAAGCAACATGGACTGGCTCTTTACGCGAAGGCGCAGGCTCGGTCAAAACTGGCAGTGGCGCAGTGGAAGGCAGCTACTCATTTCCTTCACGCTTTGAAGATGGCACTGGCACCAACCCCGAAGAATTGATTGCAGCCGCTCACGCTGGTTGTTTTTCAATGGCATTAACCGCCGATCTCGGTCGCGGTGGCTTCGAGCCAAAGAGCGTTCACACGGTTGCCAAGGTTCATATCGAACGCGGCGATGCAGGTTTTAGCATCACCAAAATCGAATTGCACACCGAAGCCGATGTGCCAAACATCGATGCTGCGGCATTTGCTGAATTTGCTGAAAAGGCCAAAGTAAATTGCCCAATCTCAAAGGCCTTGGCAGCAGTTCCAACCATTGAATTACATGCAACCTTGAAATAACAGCAAGCAACTTGGTTTAGGTTGAATCCCCTTGATCAGCAATTGCTCAAGGGGTTGCTATTTTAAATTCTTCAGATTTCACCCTTGCCGAACCCTAGCCCTTGTGAAATTTGGTGCAACATTGCAGCATTGTTAAAACCTCGCTATAATCATGACGCAGTATGTCATAAACTAATGATATACTTCAAATCAAGCAAACAAAACCCTCTTTATTCAATTCATTCATCTGCGTCAATTGCAAAGGAGCACCTTCGATGGCAGACCTCAGCACAATAACTGTTAGTGATTACATTGCGACCGCCCTGCCGGAACAATTGGCAAGCCAAAGTGGTGGCTTGGAAGATGCGACCTATGCAATTCAGTATTTAGTTGATGGGACGGCCTACGCGGTGAGCTATAGCGCTGGTCGCGGTGAAGTAGTCAATGGCACGGTTGAAAATCCATTATTAACTGTGATCCTCGACGAGCCAACTTGGCGCGGCGTGATTACCGAAGAAACCGCCTCGGCAGATGCTTTGGTTAGCCCAGCCAAAATGAGCGCTAGCCGCATGGAAAAACTGCAAAATCTCAAGGGCAAATTCAACCTTGAATTGACCAAAGCCGATGGCAGCATCGCCTATTCAACCACCACCTTCAACAGCGTTGATACCCCTGAAGTCACCCTCATGATGAAGGCCGAAGATTACGCCAAAATCCTCAAGGGCGAACTCAATAGCCAAATGGCCTTTATGACTGGCAAACTCAAATTCAAAGGCGACATGAATTTCCTCATGAAGCTCGGCACACTCATGTAATTGATGAAGGATGAAGGATGAAGGATGAAGGATGACATTAACTGATGTTTCATCCCTCATCCCTCATCCTTCGGACTTCTTTTGAGGGAGCAACGATGATTTCCTTCTCTCCATCTGAAGAACAAGCCCTGATTGTTGATACGCTTAAACGTTTTGCCAAGGATCGTCTGCGCTCGATTTTTCGCGAGGCCGACGAAAATGGTGAATTGCCCGCCGATATTCTGAGCAAAGGCTGGGAATTAGGCTTGGTCGGTTCGTCGATTCCTGAGCAATACGGCGGTTTTGGTGAATTTTCTGCGGTAACCGGTGCTTTGGCACTCGAAGAGTTGGCATGGGGCGATTTGGCTAGTGCTTTGGCTTTGAGCGCTCCTGCTAGCTTTGCCTTTGCGATTTTGGCGGCTGGCACTGAAGCCCAACGCGAAGCCTTATTGCCTCAATTTAGCGAAGAAAGCTTCGTTAATGCCACCTCAGCCTTGATCGAACCCCGCTTGCAATTCAACCCGCGCAAATTGCAAACCACAGCCACCAGCGATGGCAATGGCTATGTGTTGAATGGGGTCAAAAGCTATGTACCACTGGCCAACAGCGCCGAACATTTCTTGATCTACGCTGCGGAAAATGGCCAAACCCAAGCCTTTATTGTGCCCGCTAAAACCGTTGGCCTGAGCGTTGGCGAACGTGAAAAATTGATGGGTGTACGGGCACTCGAAGTTGCTCGTATCACTCTCGATAACGTGAAGGTTGCCGCCGATGCCAAACTTGGTGGTGAGGCAGGCATCGATTTCGGGCGTTTGTATGCACGATCGCAAGTAGCCTTAGCCGCTTTGGCGATTGGGGTTGCCCGTGGAGCCTACGAATACGCCCTCGATTACGCTCGCAATCGCCAAACGTTTGGCGAAGCAATCGGCCAACGCCAATCAATCGCTTTTATGTTGGCCGAAATGCTGGTCGAAATTGATGGCGCTCGCTTGATGGTTTGGGAAGCCGCTTGGAAGCTCGATAATAACCAAGAAGTCACCCGCGATGCGCTCATGGCCAAACACAACGCCGACAAAACGGTCTTGATGGTTTGCGACCGCGCCTTGCAAATTCTTGGTGGTCACGGCTATATCCGCGAGTTTCCAGTCGAATTATGGCTGCGCAACGCTCGCGGCTTCAGCACCTTCGACGGCTTGGCAATGGTCTAAGTAAAGGCAGAAATTAAAAGTCAAAAGTCAAAATTTTAAACCAAAACTAAAAGTTGGAAAGCCAAATATACTATTCGCAAACTAGAGTATTTTGATTTTCGCCTTCTATCTTTTGCCTTTTGACTTTTGCCCTTTGATTTGATACATGGGGGTTCTCATGGCGATTGATTTTAAATTATCCGAAAGCATTGATACCCAACGCCAAATGGCGCAGATGGTTGCTGAACAAATGATGCGGCCTGTTTCACGCCATTTCGATGAGCACGAACACGATATTCCATGGGATTATATCAATGCAATGTGGCCAATTATGCGCCAAAATCCAATGTTTGGTGCTGTCGATAAACCCGAAACTGCAACCGACCCCAACAAACCCAAAAAGCCCAAAACTGGCAATGTGCGCATGGTGCACTTGATCGAGGCGCTTTCGTGGGGCGATGCAGGCATGTATCTGACCACGCCAGGCGGCGCGTTGGGCGGGGCTGCGGTTGCCGCTGCTGGCACGAGCGACCAAAAAAATCGCTTCTTGGCTCGCTTTGGCGATAGCGAAACTCCAGTTTGGGGTTCGATGGCGATGACCGAACCACAAGCTGGCTCGGATACTTCGGCGATTCGTACCACCGCTGTGCGTGATGGCGATTCGTGGATCTTAAACGGCGAAAAGATCTATTGTACTGGTGGACGTTTGTCGCTCGAAGAATCGCAAGGTTTAGTGGTGGTTTGGGCCACTGTCGATCCCAAGCTTGGCCGCGCTGGCATGAAGGCCTTTGTGGTCGAAGCTGGCACGCCAGGCATGCAAGTGACCAAACTTGAGCACAAAATGGGGATTCGCGCCAGCGATACCGCCGCAGTTGTATTCACCGATTGCCGTATTCCATTTGATAACGTGCTAGGCAACCCCGAAATTCCGAAGGCCGAGGCAACTGCTGCCAGTGCTGACGCACCCAAGGGCTTCAAGGGTGCCATGAAAACCTTTGATGCAACCCGCCCAGCCGTGGCTGCTTCAGCCTTGGGAATTGCCCGCGCCGCCTTGGAATTGTTGCGCGAACAACTTAGCATTGCTGGCATCCCAATCCGCGACGATGTGCCAGTTAATGAGATGAGCGCAATCGAACGTGATGTATTGGAATTAGAAGCCCAACACAAAGCTGCGTGGTTGCTCACGCTCAAAGCCGCATGGATGATGGATTCAGGCGAAGCCAACACGGTCGAAGCCTCAGCCTGCAAAGTCAAAGCTGGCGAAGCCGCGACGGTCATCACTCAAAAAGCGGTCGAACTCTTGGGGCCATTAGGCTATACTCGCGAACTTTTAGCTGAAAAGTGGATGCGCGATGCCAAGATCAACGACATTTTTGAAGGCACTGGCCAAATCAACCGCTTGATCATCGCTCGGCGGATTTTGGGCTTCTCGTCACGCGAATTAAAATAGGCTTTACTATTGAGCACGTGCTGGTTTGCCAGTACGTGCTTTTTTGATTTTTAGCCAAGAGGTCGTTCATGCAAGCCCCTGAGAGTGTTATCAATCATTCCAAACTTCAAGCAACGTTTGGTCAAGCCAGCTTCGAACAATTAGTCCAAGCCACCTATCAGGGCGATCCATTGGCCGATGCGGTGATTGCTGAGTTTGCTCAATTTGGGCGGCCTGCCCGCCAAGCGCTGCAAACTGGCTTGGTTGAAGGGTTAGCTCAGCTTGAGGGTGATTTTCCGGCAATTCGCGCCTTTGTTGCTGCCGCCGAAAGCTTGCCCGCTTGGGTTGAGCTTGCGCGGCTTGAGCGCGGCGCACAAGCCTATTGCTCAATCGGCATGCTTTGGCTGACCTTGGCGCTCGGTCCAGGTTCGTTGGTGCATACCTACAGCGCTCCAACCATCGCCGATCTTTTGGTACAAACTGGCGATCTTGAGCATATGGCAACCAAGCGCATCATCGAAACGGGCACATGGGGCATGGCGATCGCTATTCCGCAGCAGCTCCAACGCGGCGGCTTGGGCTATGTGCATAGTTTACAGGTACGCTTGTTACACGCCCAAATTCGCAACGCTATGCTCAAACGCGGTTGGACTCAAACTAAAACTGGCTTGCCAATTAATCAGCTTGAAATGGTACGCACTTGGCTGGATTTTACCTATGTGCCATTTACTGCACTGGCTCGCTTTGGTATCGATTTCACAGCCGCTGAATTGAGCGATTTGTATCATCTTTGGCGCTATATTGGCTATTTACTAGGAATCGACCCCAGTATTTATCACCATGTGGTTGATCAAGCCTCGGCGGCCCGCTTGTTGGAATGGGTTGATGGCAGCATGCAGCCGCCCAATGCCAACTCACGCCGCTTGACCGCAGCCATGATCCAAGCCGTCAGTGAATTGGTGCAACCATTGATCAAGCGCTCGTTCAAATTTTCGTTTGCCTTGGTAACCGCGCTGACCCATCATTTTCATGGTCGCCAACTTTCGCAGCAACTAGGTATCAAACGATCATGGATTAGCTTGCTGGTTCCGTTGGTCGTTTTGGCAAATCGTTGGCAACGTTGTAAATTGCGCCGCAACCCGACCGCTTGGCAAGCCCAAATTCAAGCTACTGCCGCCGATTTTCGTGAACGTGTGGTCAATGCCAATCCAACCGCCTATCAACCCAAAAAAGATGGCTAAAATCGAACAGCTTACATGTCACATTGCAAGCTACTCAATCGTCATAGCTTCAGAATGTTTTTTACAAACTGGAGTTAACGATGCATACGCAAAAACCTGTGGTAGTGATTGGCGGTGGTTTGGCAGGCCTGACGGCGGCAAATTATCTGGCGCGGGCTGGCAAGCAGGTAATCTTGTTGGAGCGGGCTAAGCACTTAGGCGGTCGTGCTCGAACCAATCGCGAACATGGCTTTGAGATCAATTTTGGCCCACATGCTTTATATTTGAAGGGTGCTGGAGCACGAGTACTGCGCGAATTGAATCTGTTGCCAGCTGGCTCGAAGCCGATTGCACCCGATGTATTATGGGCTGAACAACGGCTTTATCCAACTAAATCGATTAAAGCGGCACTGACCACCCCCTTGCTTAATCGGCGGGCCAAATGGCAATTTTTGCGCAGCTTTGCCAAAATTCCGTTTATCAACCCAGCCAATTATGCCGATCGTAGCTTTGCCCAATGGATCGAGCAGCAAGCCGATGAGCCACACGTCCGCCAATTGTTGGCAATGTTTGGGCGTTTGACCACCTATGGCGCAGCCAACGACTTGCAAAGCGCCGCCGCCACCCTTGAGAATATCAAAACTGGCTTGGCCGGAGTGTTGTATGTTGATCATGGCTGGCAAGTGATCGTTGAGTCGTTGATCAACAAAGCGCGTCAAGCAGGGGTTGAATTATGCACCAGCCAACGGGTTCAGGCAATCCAGCCAAGCCATGCTGGGGTGACGATTCAACTAGCTGATGGCACAACTATGCAAGCCGAAGCCGTGGTTTTAGCAGTTACGCCGCAGGCAGCCAATGAATTAATTGGCACAAGCCAGCACTTTCAGCGCCATTACCAACGATTGTTGCCAATTACTGCCGCTTGTTGGGATGTTGGCTTACGGCACTTGCCCCAACCAGAGCGGCGCTTCTTGCTGGGCGTTGATCAACCATACTATGCGGTTGCTCACTCTAGCTATGCCAAACTTGCAACTCAAGGCCAAGCATTAATTCATGTCATGAAATATCTCGACCCGCGCCAAACCTATGATCCCAAACAAACCCGTGCCGAATTAGAACAATTGCTGGATCATTACCAAGCTGGCTGGCGTGATCAACTGGTTACTAGCCAATTTTTGCCGTCGATCACTGTTAGTTATGATACACCCCAAGTTCAATTTGGCGGTTTGGTTGGACGCACACCCGTGGTTTTAGATGATTGCCCGAAGGTTTATTTGGCGGGCGATTGGGTTGGAGCCGAGGGCCAATTGGCCGATGCCAGTTTTGCTAGTGGCTACACCGCAGCCAAACAGCTGCTGCAACCAGCACCCCAAAGCCAGATGCGCAGCGTAGGAGCCTTGGCATGAACCAGGTTGAGCTATTCGAAAGCTATCGCGGCTATTTATTTGGTATTGCCTATCGCATGCTTGGCAGCGTGATGGATGCCGAAGATTGTTTGCAAGAGACCTTTTTGCGCTGGCAAAACCATGCCGAGCAGGTTGAAAACCCACGGGCTTGGCTGGCAACCGTGGCAACGCGTTGGTGCCTTGATCAGCTTAATACGGCGCGACATCAACGTGAGCAATACATCGGCGAATGGCTGCCAGAGCCATTAATTATCGCCGCACCTAACAGCAACGTTGAACAACTCGAATCATTATCAACTGCATTTTTAGTGCTGCTCGAACGCCTTTCGCCGGCTGAACGTGCAGTTTTTTTACTGCACAAAGTTTTTGGCTACGAATATAGCGAAATTGCCGAGATTGTGGGCAAAACCCCAGCCGCCTGCCGTCAACTTGGTCATCGGGCCGCCGAACATGTGGCCCAAGCACGTCCACGCTTCAAGGTTGAGCCAAGCATACAACAACGGCTGAGCGAACAATTTTTACAAAGTTGTGCAACTGGCAATTTAAATGGCTTGATGAGCCTGCTTACCGAGGATGTGGTGTTGCGCAGTGATGGCGGCGGCGTGGTGCAAGCAGCACGGAACCCAATTTATGGGCCAGCCGCAGTTGGCCGTTTCTTGCTGGGTGTATTGCCCAAATTGCCAGCCAATAGTGTGTTTGAACCACGCTTGATCAATGGACAAGCTGGGTTTGTGGCGCTGGTTGATGGGCAGGCTAGTGGCACATTGATTTTAGATATGCTCGATCAACAGATTGCTGGGATTTATATTATGCTCAACCCGCAAAAATTGCAGCATCTGACTCAATCGTTGGGCTAATCTGAGCACTGACGACAGCAGTCACAATTTGTTGAATCGCCATGCTTAGCCTATACTGAATCAAGGGATCGATTTGGAGCACATCTCGTTGTGCTCCTCAGTGTGAGGTCTATCAGATGACGGTTGATGCTGCCTTGGCATGGGTCAACGATCGCCACGACGATCTGTTGGCTCGATTTAGTGAACTGCTGCGCATTCCTTCAGTGAGTACCGACCCCGCCTATGCTGCCGATGTCCAACGCTGTGCTGATTGGTTGGTTGGTGATCTCCAACGAATTGGGTTCGCCAATTGCCAAGCGATCACTACCAGCGGCCATCCTGTCGTCTATGGCGAGTGGCTCAAGGCTGGCGCGGCAGCCCCAACGATCTTGGTATATGCCCATTATGATGTTCAGCCAGTCGAGCCGCTAGAATTGTGGGAAACCCCGCCGTTCGAGCCAGTGCTGCGCGATGGCAAATTGTATGCCCGTGGCTCGATTGACGATAAATGTGGCGCATTTGCCAATTTGATCGCCTTTGAAGCGCTGCTGGCAACTACTGGCACACTTCCGGTCAATATTAAAGTAATCTTCGAGGGCGAAGAAGAAACTGGCTCGCCTGCGATGGAGCCATTTGTGCGCGATTATAAAGATTTGCTCGCCGCAGATTTGATGTTAATTTGTGATGGTGGCTCGCTGCCCGACCAACCGCTCATGTTCTATACTGCGCGAGGAATCATCGGAGCCGAAGTTAAAGTAACTGGGCCAAGCCATGATCTACATTCAGGCTTAACCGGTGGGGCAGTTCAAAACCCCATTCATGTGGTTGGTAACATTATCGCCGCGCTGCACGACCAAACCGGACGCATCCAAATTCCTGGCTTTTACGCCGATGTGCAAATACCTTCGGCCAAAGAGCAAGCACTCATGGATGCGCAAGAACCAGATTTTTTCGAGATGTTGAAAAACGAAAGTGGCCGCGAGACATTTTGGGCTGATCAGCTTGGTTCGCTGGTTACTCGTACCACCGCCTTGCCAACCTGCGATGTCAATGGCATTTGGGGTGGCTACCAAGGTGCAGGCAGCAAAACAATTATTCCGGCTGAAGCAGGCTTCAAAGTCACAATGCGCTTGGTAGCCAACCAAGATCCTCATGGTATTCTCGAAGCATTTTGCCAGTTTGTCCAAAGCTTCGCCAGCCCTACCGCCGATGTGAGCGTCACCAAAGGCCCAACCAGTTATCCAGTCAATTTGCTCTACGATGGGCCAGTCATCGAAGCTCTGCAAGCCGCCTTTGAAGCGACTTGGGGCAAACCCGCCATGCTCTATCGTCAAGGTGGTTCCGTGCCAATTATGGGCATGTTTCAGCGCGAATTGGGCATTGCCTTGGCAACCTTGGGCTTTGGCACAGGTGATAACGGCCATGCACCCAACGAATATCTGTTCGTTGATGCCTTCTTCCGTGGCGTTGCCACCGCCATCCATTTCTACACCCGGATGGGGCAGCAATAAGCTAGACAAGCGCAGAGGGAACGTAATCCCTCTGCGCCACTACCTATAGCGATTAACTTCTTAGTTATGTAAGGTTAAAACTGCAAATGGCTCGCCAAATGGCTGTTCAGTTGTTTCAACAAAACCACATGCCTGATACAAACGCTGTGCAACCTCATTCTCAGCTTCATAACTAACCCCAATCGACCTGCCACCAGCCGCCCGAATCGCTAAGATCACCTGATCAATCGCTTGCCGCCCATAGCCACGCCCTTGGAATCGGACATCCACTAACAGGCGGAGAATCCCCCAACCATATTCGGGATCATGACCATACATCACAAACCCAACCATCATATCATCAGCATATATGCCTTGGGTGATCCAGTGAGGCTCAAACATAGATTGGACAAGCGAGGCTGCTGTATTGGCAACAAATCGCGTTTGATGGGGAGCGACGGTTAATGCTAAACAGGCACGCGCATTGGCAAGCGTAATCAGCTGAAGTTGAATCGTACTATCAGGATAAATCCGTGGTGAAATTGATAATCCAACCGTTGGCTCCTCGGCTACATCGGTCGGGATCAGCAACCATCCAAGGGCAACTAAAAACGCCTGGACAACAAGATTCGATGGATAAGCAGCGTAGAGATAGTCCACCGATGGATAGCATTCAAGCTCTGCTACCAATGAAGCAATTGCAGCCCGTCCATAGCCACGCCGGACATAACGCGAATCAATCATGAGATCATACAACCACCAGCGGCCATCATCGATCGAGCAGCCTGAAACAAGCAGGCCAACACTATTGCCAGTTTCATGATCGACAATGGCGCGGATCTGAGTATTCGGAATAATCGCGGCACGTGCATAGGCCATTGTTAAAGCAGATGGATCATCATAAGAAGCATTTGAGCTAAGCGATTGAGCCATGGCCAAGGTCAATGGTTGTAGCACCACATCCATACAATACTCCTTCCAAGGTTAATCCCAAGCAACAACAAAAGGGACGGCATCAATAGACCTTGAAGGTCTACTAGATGGCCGTCCCCAATGATGGTGGTCGGAATTCAATTAATACGAATATATATTCGCCTAACGATCCTACATCAACATGCGGAGCATTGTCAATACGTCTGAAAAGACTAGGATGAACGGTGTAAACATAGGTTTGCCAGCCACATTCACCAGTTTCTCGATCAGAATAAGACATATTTGGATTCATTGGTGACCATTGAGCATAGCACCTCTCATCGTAAACTAATCCAGCAATTGTGGTCGCGAGTTTAACTAGGAGCGCTGTTTATGCTGATTCGTCAAGGCGTTACGATTCATAATCCGCTAACCCAATCGCAAACTGTTGTACTCGAAAGTGATCAAGAAACCCAGGGGATGGGTTGGCTGCTTGAGGTAACCTGCCAACCCAACACCAAACCTGATATCGCTGAACATCGCCATTTAACCTGGACAGAGACCTTCGAAATTATGAGCGGCATCGCTCACTACAGCCTCGATGGCAAACAACAAATGCTCAAAGCAGGCGAGTCATTCCAAGTTAAGCCAAACCAAGCCCATATTCACCCATGGAATGCTGGCGATCAGCCGATGGTTTATCGCCAACGCAATCTGTTTGATCAAGCCAACCCCGCCGCCGTCCAAGATGTATTAGGGGTATTCGCTACTGTCGCCGATTTAGCTCGCCAAGGCAAGGTCAATGCCGAAGGATTACCCAAAAATCCCTTGCAACTCGCCGCTACTGCTCGAACTTTAGGTCGTTATGGCGGCTATGATACTCGCATGCCGATTGCGGTGCAGAAAGTATTGTCTGCAACACTTGGTCGGCTAGCCGAATTGCTAGGGTATCGCGGGGTCTACCCTGCTTAAATCTCGTGGCGATGGAGCAAGTGTGTGACTGCATTGCTAGGCTTTTAATTTTGAGGAAGGTTGTTTATGCGCTTTTCGTGGCGAATGCTGGGGACGATTGTCGGCTGGCTAATCTTTGGGGCTTGGGTTGGATTTGGCTATAGCATCGTTCAACAAAATGGCCAGCGCGGAATCCAAACCGTCGATTTTCAAAGCTATGCTTTGGCTGCTGAACAGATGCAACAACAGGTTAGCCCCTATCCTGCAATTGCTGAGGCTCAGGCAATGTGGCGCAGCGTGCATCAGTGGGAGCAGCGCATGCTCAACGCGCCTGATCTCGCCGCCAAGCTTGCCGTCAAAGCCGAATATGATCAAGTTGGGCAAATCGTTGGGCCATATTTGTACCCGCCGACGTTGGCCGCTATCGTAACCAGTTTACAGATTAGCAGCCTCGGGATGGCGGCAATTCTGAGCATTGCAACGCTCATATTTGTGGCATTTTGGCTCTATCTAACCAAACAAAGCAGTGGTTGGACGATTTGGGTTATGTTGAGCATGGAATGTTTGATCGGCATTGTAGCGGGCAATATTGAGTTTCTGCTCTTACTTGGGAGTTTGGTTGGCGGTTATTGGGCGCTCTATCACTCGCGCATAGCCACCGCACTGATTATTGCATTAATGCTGTTGATCAAACCATTTTATGGAATGTTTTTTGGAGCGCTAGCGCTGCTGGCCTATTGTAGCCTTGCCGATCAGACCGCTCGTCACGCCTTGCTCAAACGGATTGCGAGTATCGCTGGTTTAGCTTTAGGGTTGATTGGGCTTGAAATTTGGCGCTGGGATCGGGCGCTACGCGACGAAACCTTCAGCTATTTAACCCATACCTTAGAATATCAATGGTTTAACTTTCCAGCAGCTGAGCAAAGCCCAATGAGCATGTGGAACCGCACACCTTTACAAGGCTTGATCAACCTTGGCATCAACGCCAATAGTGCTCAAATCTTGGCAATTGGCTTATGGTTAGTAGTTTTGGGGCTGATCGGTTGGTTGGTTTGGCACAAAAATCTTGGTTTTCCGATGCTCTATGGCTTAAGCTTGCTCTTGTTGTATTGGGGGCGACCTGTGGGTTGGTCGTTCTCGTTTATCGAATTAATTGTGCTCAGTTTGGCTTGGCATTGGCTCAAACTATGGGGCAAAATTGGCCTCAGTACAGCAATGCTAGGCCTGATTGGCTCACGTTGGGTTGCCCTCATCCTGACAGCTCAAGCCCAAGGGATGCCACTCAATACACTGCAAACCACGACCTTCGCTTGGGAATCATGGTTGGTGCTGCCATGTTGTCTGGCCTGTTTGGGCTACGCCATTCGTCAACAATCGCAGCATAATGTTTCGATAGCCATAAACCAACAGCCTAGCGCACACTCTGCGCCACTGGGTTAAAATCCGATCACTGATCCCTAGTCCCTGACCTCTGACCATCAATTTTGACTATTGACAGTGAGCATTAGCTCTATGATGATATGGAAATCTCAAAGACTATTTCCATAGCGATTTGTTGGCGTTGTTTTAAGGGAATGTGTGATTATGCATATACCAATCCTTTCGCGTATCAGCACAAAAATCACCTTCGCCAGTGCATTACTACTATTTGCAACAATTTTGCTAGTGGTGGTTGGGCTATTACGTGGGTTTGCCCAAACCCGCACCGATGTAACCACCGCCAGTCAACATGGCTTGCAAAATCAAGGTCAGGTGGCTTTGTTTGATCTCACCCAAGTTGAGGCCAAGCTGCTTAATGCTAACCTTGAGCAAGTCGCCAGCACTACTCGCCATCTGGTAAGCTTGTTTAATAGCCTCGATCAAATTCCGAGTCTGAGCTTAACTGACCCATTGAGTCAACTTACGACTGGCACTACCAACAATCGTTTTGATGCCAACCCCAACCGCAAGAGCGATTTAGTGATTTTTGCCAATACTCCCGATACTGCGTTATTGCGCCAAAACCTACGCGATTCGCAAATTCTTGATGCAATTTTCCCTGGGGTTTTGGCCAATTTGGGCGATGCCCTAGCAATTTATTATGTTAGCAACGAAGGCCTGACCCGCTATTATCCAGTTTCGAATTTGCAAGATATTGTGCCACCTGATTTCGATGTGCCCAACGAAAATTTTTATACGATTGTAGCTCCAACTCGTAACCCTGAACGCCAAACGGTTTGGACAGATATTTACTCGGATGAATTGGGCAAAGGCTTATTAACAACCGTTAGCTCGCCAATTTACCAAGGTGATCAATTTCGTGGCTTTATCGGCATTGACATTACACTCAATGAATTTTTGAAACAACTTGAAACGATTAAACCCACCCCAAGTAGCTATGCTTTTGTGCTCGATCAACAGGGCGATGTGATTGCCGCGCCCCAAATTGCGCTCCAAACATTTTTGAATATTCCTAGCTCGCAAACCCTTAGCCCAAGCCAAACCCTCGAACTCCAGATGAACCCTACCACTGCACCAGCATTAGCCAGTGTGCTTGAACGGATGCAGAATAACCAAAGCGGCATTCAAACGCTCCAAGCGAACAACCAAGATTTAGTGGTAGCCAATGCTGCGCTGACCTCGATCAATTGGCATATTGTGGTGATTGCGCCTAAAACCGAGATCACCAGCGAAGCTCAAGCAGTTACCGCCACAATCGAAACCAGCTCAGGCCGGATTGTGGGCAAACTACTGTGGTTTTTAGCAGCATTAACAATTATCACCCTGCTAGCGACTTGGTTGATCAGCAATCGGCTGAGTCGGCCAATCGTGGCGCTAGTGCAAAATACCCAAGCCTTAGCCGAATCGAATCAGTTTGTGCAGTTGCCCGAGCAAAGCAACGATGAGCTAGGATTTTTGGCTCGCGCCTTCAATCAAATGGCCAGCAAAGTTCAGTCAGCTCAACAAAGTCTCCAACAAGTCAATCAAAATCTTGAGCAAACTGTGCAGCAACGTACCCACGAGCTAGAACAAGAGCGCGAATCGCTGCAACAAACCCTTGATCAACTTAAACATGCCAATAGCACAGTGGCCAAACTGACCGCACCAATTATTCCGGTGGCGCAAGGCGTGGTGGTTGTGCCAATTACAGGCAGCCTGAATACCGAGCGAATCGAGCAATTGCAACAAGCTATGTTACGCACTGCCGAGCGCCTACGAATTCATACCGTAATTTTGGATGTGACGGGCCTTGAGGTGTTGGAAGATTCAGCGACCTTTGTGCGCAGTCTTGATGCCTTACGCTTGCTTGGTTCAAAAGCAATGCTGGTTGGGGTAAGTGCTGATTTTGCCCAAGATTTGATTCAGAGCGGCATCAACCTTGATTCAGTTACAACCATGGCCAATCTGCAAGCAGCCGTCCGCGCAACATTAAATCAAGCCTAGAACCAGTGAACTTCATAAGAAAACCCCCGATCCACCCAAATGGATCGGGGGTTTTGGTTGGATGCTGGTCTAGCGGTCAGGAATGACATCTAAGAAGAGGGTTGAATAGGCCCGACCCAATTCAATTGGCTCTTTGAGTGCGCCCTGAGTTTGTAACATTTGGTGGGTAAACGACCAAAGATCGGGTCGCATATCGCCAATTTTGGTATTCGCAGGCTTAATCAACTTCAGCATTTCGGTTAAGCGGCGTAGTTGGGCATCACGATTGAGCTTAACATCGTAGGTCACCACATAATCAACCGCTTGGCTTGGGTTAGCAATGACATCATTCCAACCTTTGAAGGTAGCCTTGAGAAACCGAGTGACCAAATCGGGATTTTCAGTTGCCATTTTTTCGGTAGTAATCAGAACCAATTCATAGCTATTGATGCCGTAATCACTCATCAACATAATCGAAGGTGGATAGCCTCGCTCACTTAGTTCAATTGCTTCGTTGATATTCCAGGCCACCAACGCATCAATCTCGCCATCAATCAACTGATCGATGCCTGAATCAAAGCGGGGTAAAGGCTTGGCGCTCTCCAAATCAATGCCTTGGGCGGTCAACAAGGTATTGTAAAGCTGGGTTGCCCCGCCTTCCGAGACCAGCACTTTCTTGCCAACCAAATCTTGGGGCGTACGAATATTAGCGCCAGGCAGCGAAAGAATCGCCAATGGGCTATTTTGGGTTAGCACGGCAATTCCAACCACGGGCTTACCATTGGCGCGAGCTTGAATCACACTATCGGCACTGGCCACCCCAAAATCAGCAGCTCCGCTGCTGACTTTTTCAGTACCATCGATATAGCCGTTGGCATCAAAACCGCCTGCAATCAACTCAACATTCAAGTTCTGCTCACCAAAGCGGCCATTCTTTTCAGCAGCAAAAAAGCCCGACGACGAATAATCAAAAACCCAGTTCAACTGAAGCTTGACCGAATCCTTGGGTGCAGGTGTGGGGGTTGCTTGGCTCGTGCTACAAGCAGCAAGTAGCACCAGCATGAGCACACTGAGATAGCTTAACCGGCGCATCCTAACTCCTCGGCGAGACAGAAGCTTAACCATGGGCAACCTCCATGAACAAAAAAGCACTAAGCAGAATATAATCTAGATACGGGCTGTGTAAATGTCATTATTAGCTCGACCAAAGTCCTTGTCAAGGTCTATAAGTCCTAGCCAAGCGCTAGGCGTATAAAACACCAAAGGTTTAATTTCATACCAAAAGGATGTTTATCATGATCGAGCAACACAAACAATTATCGGCAATTGTGGTTCATCAAATCTATAACCAAGCCCAATTTGAGCAGATCGAGCTGATTTTTCACCCGCAATACGTGCAAAAACCGCTGGGCTATAATGGATTTAAAGGTGTTGAACGGCATGTCAACGAAGTACACAGCGTATTTAGCGGTTTAAACCTAAGCTTAATTGACCAAATTGCTGAGGCTGACGGCGTAGTTAATTTGGTGCTCTTTAATGGTACTCATACAGGTCAGCTCTGGGAATTTGCCCCAACCCAGCGCCAAGCCAGCGTTATGTTAATCTTGATTCATCGTTTTGTAGAAGGCAAAATTGTTGAAGCTATCTTCAACCTTGATCAGCTAGGCCTACTCCAACAACTTAAATTATTGCCAACCCCAATCTGGGCCAAACCCAACTAAGTGTCAGATTTTCAAGCTTGCTGGCCCTCTCTACTACACCATATAATTAAGCTATATAGCTAGTTTGTGTTGAGTAGAAAGGATTTCCATGGCACACGCTCAAACAATTTTGGTAACTGGGAGCAGCAGCGGCTTAGGTCGGGCAATCGTCGAAACTTTGGCCCAGCATGGCCACACCGTATTCGCCTCAATGCGCGGGATTGCTGGCAAAAATGCCCAAGCTGCCCAAGAATTACGCGATTTTGCTAGCCAGCATGGATTAAACATCGAACCAATCGAGCTTGATGTAGTCAATCAAGCCTCAGTGGATCAGGCAATTGCCACAATTCAAGCCAAAGCAGGCCGCCTCGATTGTTTGATCAACAACGCTGGTGCTGGATTGGCGGGATTAACCGAGGCCTGTA
Organism: Herpetosiphon gulosus; assembly: GCF_039545135.1. Taxonomy (NCBI): domain Bacteria; kingdom Bacillati; phylum Chloroflexota; class Chloroflexia; order Herpetosiphonales; family Herpetosiphonaceae; genus Herpetosiphon; species Herpetosiphon gulosus. The sequence continues at coordinate 56,964 of NZ_BAABRU010000015.1, forward strand.
GCATCGAGCAAGTTCAGCAATTGTTTGATATCAATGTGTTTGGAGCGTTGCGGGTTACCAAAGCTGTTTTGCCATTAATGCGTCAACAGCAAGCAGGCCTGCTGATCACCATCTCCAGTACCAGTACTCAAATTGTTGTGCCATTTTTGGCCGCCTATGGAGCCAGCAAAGCCGCCGAAGAAATTATGGCCCAAAGTATGCATTACGAATTGACCTCGCTAGGCATTGATAGCGTAATTTTACAGTTAGGTGGCTATGCTACCAAATTTGGTACTAATATTCAGGTTGCTGCCGACCAAAGCCTGAATGCCGCCTATGGTTTGGCTGGACAATTTGCTCAAGGCATCAGCTCAGGGATTGTGGCTGGGTTAGAGTATGCTGATAATCCAGTTGATGTGGGCAATAAAATCAATGAAATTTTGGCCTTGCCCAGCGAGCAACGCCCACGCAAATATAGCATGGGCGGTGGTTCGCAAGGCCTGAATGAACTCAACCAACAGCTTGAGCCATTGCAAGCAGGCCTGATCGGCTTGATGCAGATGGAGCCATTGTTGTTGCGTAGCCAAACTGCTAGCTAGTCTACTCGTTGAGAGTCGAGAGAGGCTACAATTCAAGGAATCAGCCCATGCCTACAATCCAAATGGCCGAACCAACACTGGCCCTCGCCGAACAACTGGCGCAACGCTTTCATTGCACGCCCAACGAAGTATTGCGGCGTGGGCTGATTTTGCTCGAATTTTTACTTGCGCAACAAACCCAAGGCCACCAAATTAGCATCGCCGATCAGCAAACAATTCGGTGTTTGGTGCTGACCCATTATTCTGATGGCTATATTAATGTTCATGATGATCGGATTGTGTTCTAAGCTTATTTTCAATCCTCAATCTCAGAGAGATGCAACTCAATTCGGCGATCAGGTAAGAGCCAAATAATTGCTACTGCCACATAGAAAAAGCCCGCTAAGGCTGGATGAATAAAGGCACAGCCAATTGCTAAAATATAGAGCAAGGGCGAGAGTTTGCCTTTAAGATCACGCCCGATCAATTTTGCCAGTGAAGAATTTGCGCCTTGGCTGCGAATAATCGTGCGTTGCAAAATCCAATACGCCAGCGCCGCCCCCAACATCACAATCCCATAGGCGGCGGTAGGAATAGCCGCAAAGTGGTTTTCACCCATCCAGCCAGTGGTGAATGGCACCAACGAGAGCCAAAACAACAAGTGTAAATTAGCCCATAGCATTGCCCCATTGGCCTGTTTAGTCACATGCAGCATATGATGATGATTGTTCCAATAGATCCCAATATAGACAAAACTCAAAATGTACGATAGCAACACTGGCACTAACGGTTGTATATCAGCCCAAGTATCGCCATGAGGAATCTTCAACTCCAATACCATAATCGTCAAAATAATTGCGAGTACACCATCACTAAACGCCTCTAACCGCTGTGTTTTCATCACCACTCCTGAATCTTGCTGGAATTACAGCTATTTGACAATTTTTGTCATATTGTGTCAACCCCCAATCGACTAGGCTTACCACTATACAAGTTGACAGCGGTTACGGAGGAACATCATGCGTTTGAAGAAATGGTCGTTGATTGCAATCGTGCTGGTTGGTTTATTGCTTGTTCAGCCTATTACCCCAAGCAGAGCCAGCCCGCAAGCTTTGGATATTGCTACCAGAGGATCGATTAGTTGTGCCACGCCTACGACTGATCGAATCGATTGCTTTGTGGTTGGCGATGATAAACAAGTTTGGCAACATTCATGGCAAAGTAGCCTTGGTTGGGGCAATTGGGTTGGTTTAGGCTTTCCCGATTTCACAATCGATACAGGTGGTGGGGTTTCGGCGGTTGCCCGTGATAACACAACGATTGATATTTTTGTGAGTGGCAAGGATGGTAATTTTTTCAATCTGTACCAACGCACCTGGAATGGCACAACTTGGAGTGATTGGATCAGCTTAGGCGGGCCAAGTTCGTGGGATATTTACGAATTGAGCTGTACCTCGGCCTCGGCCAACAACATTAGCTGTTTTGTTCGCGCTAGCGATAACCACCTTTGGCAAAAAACTTGGAGTGGCAGTGGTTGGTCAACGTGGAGCGATCTTGGAGCCTTCACCAATGGGCATCCATTTAAAGGCCTAGCTTCAAGTAATTACAACGCTGATAGTATTCTGCTGTTTGCTATCGGCAACGATGGTCATGCCTATCGTCGCTATTACGAAAGTGGTGTTTGGAGTGCATGGGTCGATGATGGCGTGCCAAGTGGCAGCCCATTCGAACAAGTGAATTGTCATGACCAAGCTGGCAGCAAAATAACCTGTGCGTTTACCGATACCATGGGGGACGTTTGGTATCGAACCTGGGAATCAGGCTGGAGCACATTTATGCCGCTAGCAACCCCACCCTCAAGTGGTAAGGGGGTTGCAGTAGCCCATTATTCAAGCTTGGGAACGGTAATCATCACGAATGCGCTCGATGGTAGGCTTTATCGAACATTCCTGACCGACTCAACGAGCGTTTGGTCAAGTTGGATCGACAATGGTCGCCCACAAGACATCCAAATCTTCCTGCCAATGGCAATAAAACCCAACTAGGCTTTGAGTAAGGCAAAATGGCGCATATCAGCAACCTGTTGCTTGTTGCGTTTGAATAATTCTTGATTGTAGCCGACAATCAAGGCCAGAGCGCTAGCTTCATATTCGCTGTAGTCTGCATCAAAATACATTGCAGCCGCCAGCATGAGGCTAGCGCGATCGGTATATTGATGGCCGATCAATTGGCGTTTCGCCGTAGCCAACGAAATTTCCGTAACTGGTAGGCCCGTCCCATAAATCAAGCCAATCAAGGCTCCCACAATCCGTTGACAGGCAATCAGATCAGCGGGCTGGGTTTTAGGCAATGGCGCATTAATCACACATTCAACCAATTTTGGATAATCGCGCAACCATTGTTGGCATGATTGGGCTGCGAGGATAATGCGTTGCTTGGGGGTACAACGGCGGGCATCAAGGTCAAGGTGGGCATGTTCAATAACTCGGGCGGTAGCGCGTTCGAAAACAACCATACCCAAATTTGCGGCTGAAATATCAAGTGCAAGAATCATCGTTCTACTCCCTTATGTTGTGTCATGGTTGAGGAGGTCGCGTGAATAGCCATGAACATGCGGCAATGGACATGGCTCTAGCCTCAGAATCTCAGTACCACCTATTCGCTAAACGGTTAATCCTTGGATGCTAACCCATAGGGGTGATATTTGATCCAGAATTGCCCCAAGTACTAGACCTATTTAGGTTACTGATACGACCTATTGTCTTAGGTCAGCCTTACCAAAAGGATTACTACCAAACCGCTGATTAAAGATTCAAGCCCTCAACCTTGGGGGTAGGACAATTGAGGAAGCAATAATGCCAAAAACGACTAAAACCACAAACGGCTCGCAAAATGGAGCCGCTTGTGGGAGAGAAGAGAGAGGAGAAGGTTTGACATGAATATAGCAAAACTAGTTTAATTTGTCAAGTAGCAATTAAATATTGCTTAGCGCCGCTGCAATAGATGTTTACAAAAAAAAGCTTAGCAAACTACTAACTCGTAGTACACTATTTAGGTGCTTGTTTATCGGCACACCACGATCTGCAATCAATCACCGAGAGGAATATCTATGGCTGCATCCGAGGCAGATAGCTTGCCGAAAGCTCGCCCATCACAACGGCTCAATCGACGCAAAATTGCCAGCATCATTATGGCTTGGATGGCACTGTGCTGGCTAATTATTGGCAGTGTGTTTTACAGTGTCGTACCTGGTGGCTGGCTGAGCATCCTTGGCTTGACGCTCTTGAGTTACATTCCCTTGCTCTTTGTGGCACGTTCGTTTGGCGGGCCAGTTGCGCCATCGGCGCATCTACGCTTATGGGGCTTTCGACCATTTTGGTATAGCCAATTGCTATTGCCATTGATGGCAATCGGTGGCTTGGTTGGTTTGATTATCGGCTTGCCCTTCCATAGCAGTGGCTTGCTGGGGCGTGGCTTGGCTGGTGGCATTGGTTTGCTCTATTTAACAGGCATTGGTTTGGCCTATTTTGGCTCACGCCGCCTAGCCGTGCGCGAATTGACCGCCAATTTGCCCCAATTGCCCAACGAATTAGCTGGCTTGAAAATTGTGCAAATCTCAGATACTCACGTCGGACCACATACTTCACGCCGCCACTTGCGTAACGTGGTCGCCGCAATCGAAGCCGCCAAGCCTGACCTGATTGTAATGACTGGCGATCAAGTTGATGATTATGTTGATGACGTTGAACCATTTGCCGCAGCCTTTGGCCAACTCTCCGCCCCTCTAGGCGTTGTCGCCATCGCTGGCAATCACGATGTCTATGCTGGTTGGGATGGAGTGCGATCTGGCTTAGAAGCTATGGGCATCAAAGTTTTGGTCAATCAAGCGACAGCTTTTAACTATCGTGGCGTGCGTTGGTGGCTAGCAGGCACTGGCGATCCCGCTGGAACCTATGTGGCCCAAGGTCGCGAAGTCGTGGCCCCCGATATCCCGAAAACCTTAGCTGATGTTCCAGCCAACGAGTTTCATGTGGTTTTAGCTCATAACCCAGCGCTCTGGCCAGCCTTGGCCCAACGTAATGTGCCACTGACCCTGAGCGGCCATACCCACTACGGCCAATTTGCCATCCCCAAACTTGGCTGGAGCATGGCCTCGGCCTTTTTGGAGCATGCCATGGGTCACTATCAGCTTGAGCAATCGCTACTCTACATCAATCCAGGTACAAATTACTGGGGCATTCCCTTCCGGCTTGGCACGAAGCCCGAAGTCACCGTGATTACTTTGCAACCCAGCCAAACTGCCTCAATCGTTGGGTAAACTTAAACGAGCTTAAACAAAAAGACACTCGGCAAAACCGAGTGTCTTGGTGACGCATACGGGATTCGAACCCGTGATCTTCACCTTGAAAGGGTGACGTCCTAGGCCGCTAGACGAATGCGCCGTGCAACGTTGTGTATTATATCCAGCAGCCAGTTTTTGTCAAATCGTTAGCTTGCGGCAATTTCCAGCGTTTCGGCGCTGGCTTGATTTTGGTTGCCACCGACCGCTGCGCTTGGGCTAATTTGCCAGTGATAATCAGCATCCAGCACGGCGGTAATGGTATCGTAGCCTGATGGAAAAACCAGCTGTTGAGGCTTGGTCGTTGTGTTGATAATGATGTCGTTCTCAACCACTGTATAGCCAAACACGATCCAATAATCAATCTTTGGGGTAAACGTTGCGGTCACGTTTGGTTCGGAAGCAACTACAAAAACTGGGCTACCAGCAAAACTCACGCCTATTTGCACCGCATTTGATCCGACCGTGCTATCTTGCACAATCACCAACGAGCCTGCTATCTCAGCTTTAGTTTGGTCTTTGAAGGTATAGGCATCGTCGATTTGGGTCAGGGTCACTTGGTTGTTTTGGCTCTCATCGGCAGGCCACAGCTGAATCAAGTTAGTCGTGATGCCAATGTTATCAACTGGAGCCACATTTTGGACCCAAGTAAATCCATAGGCCTGATCGTTCCAACTAAAGCTTGCTTGGGTTGTAGGATGAACTGGCTGGTTGATAAAGCGATAGGCCGCCAAATCACCAAGATCAGGACTTTGGGTATAGACCATCATCGAGCCAAAAGTCGGCGATTCGTTGACCATCACTAACGTCAATTGCTTGCTGCTCATTGTTCCTCCTAATTGCAAACTGTCAACACCCTAGCAATAAAGGTCAAGCCAAGCTAGTTTGTTGACAGTCGGGCAACCAAGAACAACTTGTTACAATTCGACAATCGATAGTCGGTCGAGCGCAAACATGCGTTGAGCATTGCGCAAGTAGCAGTAGGCATGCAAAATGTGGCGTTTACCCTCGACTGTCAAGCCCATCGGCAGCACACGTCGCTCAACCGGATCGCCGCCAGCAGTGCGATAGGAGATCATCAACGCTTGGCGGCTGGTCATTGCCGTCGAAATTTCTTGAATCAAGGGGCTTTCTTCGTCGCCAGGCAACAAGCCGCGCTGCGCTCGCAGCAAATCGGCCAAGGTATGCACACCTTTGCGATACAAAATATCCAGCAAATGCTCAAAAACTGGTCGCAAAGCCACAACATCGCTCATGGCACGATGCGAGGGCGCTTTTTCGCCTAAATTGGTTGCTAGCGAGGTCAAATTGTAGCGGCGGGCAGTGATGTAGCGCCGCGCCAACGCCAACGTATCAATAACTGGTGTTTCAAGTGGCGATACATTAATCCGACCTAATTCGCTGGTCAAAAACCCAATATCAAAATAGGCGTTATGAGCAACTAAAACCGCTTCGTGAAATAATTTATTGACTTTGGGCCAAACTTCGCCAAAAGATGGTGCATTGGCAACCATTTCGGCACTAATACCGTTTACCGCAAACGCAGCGGGATCAATTTCGCGTTGTGGATTTACCAAAAACTCACAGCGATCAATAATCTCGCGACCTTGAATGCGCATTGCCGCCATTTCACAAATGCGATGCCCAATTTGAACATCTAAGCCAGTGCTTTCCATATCGAACAACACAAACGGAATGGTGTGCAACGGACGATCAAGGAGAGTATACATGCGTGCTTCATTTCTAGTTCCCAGCGTGGGAAACATTTAACAACATCGCTCGACAATACCTGCAAAGAGTTTGCAAGGTTTATCGTTACTGATTGTCAGTCTAACACGCCTATGTGTCAATATTTGTCATTGTTAATAGCTGTTTTAGCTATCGTTGTCACTAATATCGGCAACGAGGGCTTTGGCCGCTTGTTGTAAATGGCTTGGGGCTACCAACATTTGTAAGCCACGTTGACCAGCACTCAAGCTAATGCGTGAATGCTGAAAGGCACTAAAATCGAGTACAACTGGCATTGCGCGGCGCGTACCTAAGGGCGAAACCCCACCTTTGAGATAGCCAGTCAAGCGGGTTAATTCCTCGATTGGAGCCATCTCAACCCGTTTATCGCCAAGTGCATCGGCCAATTTCTTGAGGCTTAGGCGATGATCACTTGGCACAACCGCCAAAACATAGCCTTTTTTCTCGCCTTTGGTCAATAACGTTTTAAACAACATATTGAGCGGTAGATTGAGCTTTTCGGCGGCTTCCTCGGCAGTAAATTCAGTTGCCTCAAAACTCAACAATTCAAAATCGCTAGTCACGCGACACATCACGTCAGTCGCTCGCGTTCGAGTTCCCATGATTGGCCTCCATTTGGGTTGATTTAGAGCATTATAGCGCTTGATTAGGTAGATTAAACCCGCCTAAAGATGCATGCCCTGCGGAAAATTAGCGTTATAATCAGCATTGAAATAGTAGCTCAATTGGAAGAGTGACGGACTTCTAATTCGAAGATGTGGGTTCGAGGCCCACCTATTTCAAACCAAACCATAAACCGTCGCTTAATGAAAAGCATTCCCATGCGACGGGAAAGATAGCGGTGCAAACCCGCCCGGTTTGTGGCTTTGGGATCATTGCAGAATGTGAAATAGTAGCTCAATTGGAAGAGTACTGACCTCCAACTTCGGGGATGTGGGTTCGAACCCCACCTATTTCACCCAAGCTAGCGCTGTCGCTTAATGAAAAGCATCACCCTGTCACGGTGGGGATGATAGTGCAAGCCTATCCAGTACCTAGCTTGGCTAAATGTTAGCTTGTTTACCCACGAAAGGAGTCCATGTATACAATTCTCAGCCGAACAGATCGAGCTTTGTCTGACGATTTTGCAACAGATTGCTGATGATCCTACCCAAATCGATCAGCATGATCGCTTTAAATCCTTAGTTGCCAAAATTTATAAACAAGGCCGCAAAGCCAAATCCGATCGCAAACGCCAACAAATCGTCGCCCACGATCAACAGTTGAGAGAACAAAGCCTTCTACTGCAACAGAAACGTGGCCAAAATTCGCCGCCGTTACTGCCAAGTACTCCAACCAGCGAACTGCAACAAGCCAATCATTGTTACATTTGCAAACAATCGTATACCAGCTTACACTTTTTTTACCATGCCTTGTGCCCTGCTTGTGCTGAGCTAAATTATCGTAAACGCCAGCAACGCGCCGAATTGAGTGGGCGAGTGGCGGTGGTGACTGGTGGCCGGATTAAAATTGGCTATCAATTGGTGTTACGTTTATTACGCGATCGAGCACGGGTGATTGTTACCACACGCTTTGCTCACGATTGTGCTAAACGCCTCAAAGCTGAGCTAGATAGCCACGAATGGCTTGATCGCGTGCAAATTTATGGCTTAGATTTGCGCATGCTGCCAGCAGTCGAGCAATTTATTGCCCATTTGCATGCCACTGAACCAAGCATCGACATCTTGATTAACAATGCTGCTCAAACAATTAAACGGCCTTACGAATTTTATCGGCCATTAGTTGAAGCCGAATATCAAGCCAGCAATGACGATCAAGCCTTGTTGGTACATGATCAACAACAACATTTGGATTGGCTCAAGCATGGATCAAATTACGCCTTGCTGGGCGCAGGCCAGCATGTGATCGACCATACTCACCATGATTATGATGGTTTGCCATTGGATTATCGCGAGCACAATAGTTGGTCGTTGCTGCTTGATCAAATTGATACCCGTGAGTTGCTTGAGGTTCAGTTAATCAATGCGGTTGCGCCATTTATGCTCAATAGCCAGCTAAAACCCTTGTTGCTACGTTCGTCATTCGCACGGCGCTTTATCATTAATGTTTCAGCAATGGAAGGCCAATTTCAGCGAGCGAGCAAAACTGCACGGCATCCGCATACCAACATGGCCAAAGCGGCGCTGAATATGCTGACCCGTACATCAGCCCAAGATTACGCTCAAACTGACATTTTTATGAATAGCGTTGATACGGGCTGGATTACCGATGAGAATCCTTATGCCAAGCAGCAGATGTTACAACAAACCCAAGGGTTTTATCCGCCACTCGATGCCATTGATGGTATGGCGCGGATCTATGATCCAATTGTCCAGGGGATTAACCACGCTGACGAGCCATTGTTTGGCCATTTTTTGAAAGATTACGCACCATATCCATGGTAAGGGAGAGCCACAATGAGCGAGCCAATGCTGTGCCCAATTCAACAGCCACTTCAGCGGCTTGATAGTCAGGCCGTTCTACAACCATTGCTTGACTATTTAAGCAACAATCAGCCAGTAACCAGCGCTACGACCTTTCCGCGTGGCACAGTGCTGCCCGATGGCCGCCTAGATTTATGTAAACAACAACTTGGGATTGAGGGCTGCCAACTGGTAGCCCAAGCCCTTGCTCAAAATACCACCATCAATAGCTTGTTACTGGGCACAAATGGCATCGGCAATGCTGGAGCCAAGGCCGTTGCTGAGTTGATTGAGCAAACCCCAGAACTGAAAATTGTCTATCTTGGCTGCAATGCAATTGAGGCCAGCGGCGTTGAAGCATTAAGCCAAAGCCTACGCAATAATCGCCATGTGCATGGTCTCTGGCTCAAGCGTAACCCGCTGGGCCTGGCAGGCGCACAAGCGATCGCCAACCTGCTTGAGCACAACCAGCATCTACGCACGCTCGATCTGGTCAATACCGATTTGGGCATGGATGGATTTGGATTGATTATGCAGGCCTTGATTCGCACCAACCGCAGCCTAGAACGAATTTATCTCAGCGGCAATCAACTTGAGCCAGAAGCCGCCGAACTGCTTGTCGAGTTGCTTCGGCATAATCCCAAGCTGAGCGAATTGTATTTGAGCGTCAATCAACTTGGTAATCGCGGGGCACAAACTTTGGCCGAAGGATTAGCCGCCAATCAAACTTTGCGCGTTTTGGAGCTTTCCAGCAACGGGATTGGCCTTGAAGGTGGCGCAACTTTACTTGAAGTGGCCTTTGCCCATCCACGGCTTGAGCAATTTAAGCTGGGCTATGCTCCTTCAACCAAGGTCTTGGGAGCGCAAGCCAACCAACTTGGTGATCGCGGCGCACAACTAATTAGCCAACTTTTACCTAGCAATACCAGCATGCGCCAACTTAATCTGACCCGCAATGGGATTAGCAAGGTTGGACAGACCAGCCTTGCCCAAGGCTTGGAGTATAATTATCGTTTAGTTGATTTGGCGATTAATCACTTGCAAGAACCGTTGATTTCACACTATTTAGAGCGCAACCGCCAGCAATCCGGCCAGTCAATTCAGCAGCACGCCGATATTGCGCGAATCAAAAGTGTGTATCGCACAACGATCAAATAATCGCGAATATATTCGATTGAGGAGAAACCATGTTCAGATCAAAATCACCACTCAAGCCATCCAAACAAGGCATCAATGCAATGTTACTGATAGGTGGGCTTGGCGCAAGTTTCCTCTTGATCACCACCTTAATTATTGCGCTTTCAACCAAAGAGCTTGATGCTTTTCTATTTTGGTTCAACCTAACAGGCTTTTTGCTGTTGGTAGGAGTAATTCGGATTGTCATGCGGCGACCTGGCATGTACGAATTGCCGCCACCACCAGACATGCCAGCCAATTTCGATCCTAGTCAAGGTTATTACGTTCCACCTGCTTATGTCAATCATTCGCCTGGGCCGTTTGTTTATGGCGCAGATGCAAAGCTAAAGCCTCGCTGGCGCGAGCCAAAGCCATAAAATGATCCACGAAGGAACGCGAAAGGAGTAAAGATGGAACATATAAGGCCTATATGTCAAAAACTGCTTACTAAATTTAGACACAATTTATATTCTAAAAATTATATGACAAGGAGGTCAACATATGTCAAATATTGATATTTATCTACAATATGGAATAAGTAGTGATATAGCCGAAGATTTACTTTCAAAAAAATTACGTATATCAACTATTAGAAAAACTAGTATTAAAAAATTAATCACTAATTTTAATATTAGCGAAAACATCGCTAGATTTATAAAAATTGCTGTAGTAAGAAAAAAGATAGATGAAAATACAATATATCAATTATTAAATAGAAACTCATATATATGTTGTTGCTGTCAAGGATATAAAAATAAAAACTATATTATACATCATATTATAGAGTATTCAAAATCTCAAGATAATACATATGATAATCTTGCAGTACTTTGTCCTTCATGTCATGATATCGCTCATTCAACCCATCAATATAGTCTAACTATGAAATTAACCTCAGATCAAATCAGAAAAAGTAAATATGAATGGGAATTAGCTGTTGAGAAAAACAAAGTTGATAAGTCCTCGATGAATCTCGATATTTATGACGCTGATTACATTAACATTAAAAGAATTGACGAATTAGCATATAAACTATTCAATCAAACAAATAATATTCAAATAAGTAAATATTTAATTGATGACAAAATTATTAATGAAAATGGAGAATATATATATAAAAATAGAGAAATAACAATTAATCATATAGAATCCGGGGATTTAATTAATCATTATTCAAATATATTTAAACATATTATATCTTATTTTTCGCCCAGTATCGTAAATCTTGACGATATAATAAACAAAGAAATATATAATAAAACTAACTATATGTGCTATTATGTCGGAGGTTTATATGGCAGATCATTAGAAGGTAATTGCACATTATTACATTTTTCTAGAAGAAAATATGTATTTAATTGGATATTAGATAATAACTATATAATTTCTAATACATCTGCTATGAGAATGAAACAAAGATCGATATATATCGTATATGGAATAATACGAAGTGTTGATTATGATGAAGAAAAAGAGCAACATATAGTAGATTTACGTCCTTATTTTATAGGGATGCCAACAGCAACTATCAATAGGACTCCAAAAATTCGCTATATACATAACTTTATAGAAAAGGATGATGATAGATGATAACGAAGATTTATAAATCCTCATTATCATCTATCATCATCCTTTTATTTATATCAATTAGGTGGGTCGCCGATTGGTGGCTGGGGCTGGCTCGGCGGGTCGCCAATTGGTGGCGGGTCATCGGTCGTTGGATCTGGCGGCGGATCGCCGATTGGCTTTGGTTCTGGCGCTGGTGGCTCTATTGGCGTTGGCTGCTCAGTCGGGTCGCTCATATTCACATCCTCAATAGCGCTAGGCTTTGCCTTTACGCAAGGTTTGAATAAATTGGATAATCGCAACTAGCGTACCAACAATACTCATCACTACCCCTAAAACCACGCCCAAGGCTGTGCCGCCGACGGCATAGCTGGCTTTTTGCTGCGCCGTAGCCAAGGCTGGCGGCAAGGCTGTGGTTGGTAAATCGGGCGGGGTTGGCAAGGCCACCGCAGGCGCTTGCTTAGCGCGTTTGGTGCTATTCCAATCGGTATAAACCCGACAAAACTCGGCTCCGAAAAAGATAATCTGGCTGGCATAATAGATCCAAGCCAAAAGCGCGATAAAGGCGGCCACGGTGGTTGAAGCGGTATATTTATTGCCGCCAAGGAACAGCGAAAGCACAATTTTGCCAATTTCCCACAGTGCAGCGGTCAGAATCGCCCCAGGCAAGACATCGCGCCAGCGCATTTTGGGCTTGGGCATGGCAAAAAATAATAAAAAGAACACCAATACATTAATTGCAAAGGCCGTGGCAAAGGTGAAAATTTGCCAGCCAACCCCAACTCCAGGCAAATCGAAGCTTTTAGAGAGATTTTCCAAGGCTTGCAAAACTGAGGAAAGAATCAACGAGCTAATCAGCAATAAGCCAATCACCAATACCAAAGCAAAAGCCTTGCCGCGCTCGATCAAGGTACTTTTGACGGTGTGCAAAAAATTGCCTTGTTGCGGTTGAATATCCCAAATCACATCAAAGGCTTTATCAATTTGCACGAAAATCCCGCTGGCGGCAAAAAAGGTGGTGGCCAAGGCAATCGGGGCATTGGTGCCAGCTTGTTGGCTGAGGCTTTTCAGAATTTCGGTGAGGGCTGTACGAATCGCTGAATCATCAACTCCAACTTGCGGGCTGGTTTGAAAGACTTGCATCAACGAGTTAACCAAGGTTTCTTCAGCATTGGTGTTGGTATCGCCTTGTAAACGCAGCCAAAAACCCAAAATCGAAAGCAACAGCAAAATCAACGGGAAGATTGAAAATACCGCATAATAGGCCAACGATGCGGCCATGCGCGAACAATCATCGACTGTCCAGGCTTTAAAGGTGCGTTGAGTCAACGGCCAAGCGGTTTTGGTTACCCATTCTTTCATGAATTGCGCCTCATCTTGCTCTAGGCGATTGCCCGAACGAACTACGATTACTCACGATTGAGCATCCCTGCACTGCCCAACGCGGCTTGGGTCTGATCCATTAGTGCCTCAATTTGGCGAATATACGATTGATGTTGGGCGGTCGCAGCGACTTCTGCGGTTACTTCATCACGCTCAATTGTGGCTAGCCGTTCGCGGAGGGCATGCAGCTGGTTGCGATAATTATCTGCCAATTGCTCCTCAGGTGATTTGCTAAACCACAGTTCGCGGCCCAAAATTTGAATGGTGGCTGCTAAGGGTGGGGCAATCAACATGCCCAAAATCCCAAAGGCTTGGGCCATCACCATTAATATGAGCACCACTAAAACTGGACTGACCCGATTAGCCCCATACAAGCGTGGCTCGACCCAAATTTGCAAAAAGGCAAATACGGCGATTGTGGATAACCCTGCTAATAGCGCCACAGGGATGTTGACCAACAAACCTACGGCTACCGCTGGAATCAAGGCCAACAATACCCCAACCCACGGCACAAGCCAAGCAATGGCAATCCATAAGGCCAAAAGCGTTGGGTAGGGCAAGCCAATCAATTCAAAAATAATCCCCAAACTTATGCCCGCCAACGAGCTTTGGGCCACTTCGCTGCGAATATAGGCCCCAACTTCTAGCTCAACCGCCCGCCAAATCGTGCGAGCGCGTTGGCGATGTTTGGCACTGATCAACGAAAGCCATAAACGCTCAAAGCGATTTTGATCAACCGCCCAATAGGTGCTCAGCGAGAGCAAAATCACTAACTGCGCTAGAAAATCGAATACGCCGCTGCTAAACCCCACAATGCTATCAACAACCGCTGTACCATCAGCGCCTGCAATATAATCGAGCAACGCTTGGCGTGAAGGCAATTCACCAGCAATCGTTTGTTGCCATTCTTGGCCTTGGGGCCATGTCAGGGTAACCCGAGTATAAAAATTCAATAATTGGTCGCCTGCTCGCTGTAATTCGCTCAGCAAGCCACGGCTGATCACTGCAAACAAGCCGCCAAAAAACACAAAGCTAGCAAAATAAACCAAGCCATAGGCCGCCCCACGACTCATTCCCCGATCGATCAAGCGTCGAGCAAAGGGCCGCACGGCTGAGGCAATCACCAGCGACACCAAAAACAGCAACACCGCAGCGCTGAACATCCACATTAATACCACAAGCGCAATCGTAAACAGGATGGTTGCGGTAACTCGGGCAAGCTGTTTCATGCCGCTACTTCCTCGCTGCTATTGATCGCTGCCAACATGCCATCCAAATCGACGACCACATGCTCAAGCTGATCGTCAAACACAATACTTGCTTCATCTTCGGTTTCATCGGCACGATTATGGCGTTGTAAGGCTTGGAGCAATTGCTGAGATTCATAATGCAGCACGCCAAAGCGATCGCGGCGGGTCACATTGGTGCTGGTTTCAGCTTGATTAAACACTAGGCGGCTGAAGATAATTTGCACAATTGCCGCCAATGGCACAGCCAAAATCCCCCCAGCTAAGCCCAAGGTCGCACTAAACGCCGCAAATGCCACCAGCGTGAGCACTGCATTCACCCCAACCGTCCGATCCATCACCTTGGGCACTAAGAATGTGCCTTCAATTTGTTGAATCACTATAGTTGCCACAATCACCCAAATAAAGGCCGTCGTATCACCTTGCGCCAGTGTAATCAGCAAGGGTGGCACGGCCCCAAGCACTGGCCCAAGAATCGGGATGGTTTCGAGCAGGCCAGCCAAAATGCCCAGTACAATCGCATAATCGATGCCAATCAGCAAGTAGGCGGCAGTTGAAAGTGCCCCAATCGAGAGATCAAGGATGATTTGGCCGCGAATAAATGCGCCCATTTTGGCCTGAATTTCAGCAATTAGCAAACGCCAATTCTCACGCTTTTCTGCTCCAACTAGTTGGAGCAAGGTTCTCAGCACTCGATCGCCATCAAGTGTCCAATAAAAACCGAGCAGCAAGGTGGCAATCAACACAAATAAACTGATACCAGCATTTTCTAAAACCGTGACGAGTTGGCTCACCGCCACATCGGTTTGTTGCTGATTGGTTTCATTGGGAGCAACGCCAGAGAGCGAAATCGGTGCATCGACTGGTAGTCGCGCCGCTAAATTGCGAATAAAACTACTGCGCGATGAGATCAAAAATTGGCGGGCATCGTGATAATACTCAGGAATTTTAGCGGTAATTGCCGTAATTTGCTCGGTAATCAGCGGAGCCATCAATACCACAATGCCCACCAGCAGCGCCAATAACAGTAGGTAGGCAATAATCACCCCCAATTGGGGCGAGATTTTGAGCCGTTGCAACAACTGCACCAATGGGCGAATTGCGGTGCTCAGCACAAACGCGATAAATGCTACAACAAACACACTATAAAAATTAACAATCACAAAAGCAAGGCCGATGATCGCGAGGACGACTAAAGTGGCGGTCATGACACGACGAGTTGTCCAACGAGCAAGAGTCAACGAAAGCTCGTCCATGGCGACTCCCATACACAAATATGCTTGGCGGGATTGATACAGGCGTGATTAAGCAACAACTATACCAAAAACATCGCCTGTAGCAAACTAAAAATTAAGCCAATCCTTAACCGATTCTTGCCAGATTTTCAGCAGAATGTGCTATGCTAGGGGGAATAATTCCGAATTTCACCACCATAGCGGTGTTGTTTATTATTCAAAGAAGGAGTGTGCTGCATGAGCCAACCGCAAGCTGCTGCACGAATTTTGGTTGTTGAAGATGAAAAAGAAATTGCTGGCTATTTGCGGCGTGGTTTGGCCTTCGAAGGTTTTACAGTTGAGGTTGCCCACGATGGGCCAACTGGGATTGCCGCTGCCCGTGAGCGACCCGCCGATCTGGTGATTCTCGATATTATGTTGCCGGGCATGGATGGCTTTGAGGTTTGTCGGCGGCTGCGAGCTGGCAGCGATGTGCCAATTATTATGTTGACGGCCAAAGAAACGGTGCCCGATCGGGTGATGGGCTTGGAAAGCGGCGCAGATGATTATCTAATCAAACCATTTGCCTTTGAAGAATTGCTGGCGCGGATTCGCGCCTTGCTGCGTCGCCATGTAGCCCGAACCGAAGGCCCAGTTGTGCTACAAGTCAATGGCTTGGAGATGAACACGGCTTCGCGCGAGGTCACGATTGCTGGCCGTGCTGTCCAACTAACTGCCAAAGAATACGAATTGCTCGAATTATTTATGCGCCATCCAGGCCAAGTGCTGACCCGTGATGTGATTTATGATCGGGTTTGGGGCTATGATTTCGGTGGCGAATCAAATATCATTGAGGTCTATGTGCGCTATCTGCGCCAAAAACTCGAAGAATCGGGCGAAGGCCGTATGCTCCACACCGTGCGCGGAGCTGGCTACATTTTACGTGAACAACCCTACGGTGAACGATGACCCTACGCTATCGGTTAACCTTCATTTCAGTTGCCTTTATGACCCTTGGATTATTAATTCTGGGGTTAACGCTCTATTCGGCGGAACGGGCGATTTTGCTCAACGGTGTGCGCGATGATTTGGTGCGGGCTACCAACCAAATTCAGAGCCAATATGCCGAGGCCAAAAAACCACTTGAGCGCTATTTTAGCGGCACAAGCGTTTCGTTGTTGCCAGTGCCCAACGAAGATTTTGAAGGTTCGCCGATTTCGGTGGCGGTGTATTATCCCAATGGTGTACGTTTGGCTTCAACGCCTTCGTTTATGGGCGAAGGCCCGACCCTCGATAGCACCGAGTTAGCCTCGGCACTAGAGAAAAATTCAGTTATTAGCACCAAACCCTCATCATATGGCCGCACGATGCAGGTGGTGTCGCCTTTGACTTTTGATCACACAGTGGTTGGGGTCTTGGTGGCCAGCCAATCGTTGCGCACGGTTGATCGGGCCTTGGATACGTTGTCGTTAGTGTTTTTGATTGCTGGCTCGCTCACGGTGGTGCTGATGTTTTTGGGCATTAGCCAAATCACTAAGCGCGGTTTACGCCCAATTGATATGATCGCCAACACCGCTGAGCAAATTGTCCGGGCCGAAGATTTGAGCCGTCGCATCGCCGTGGCCAACCCCCACGATGAGCTTGGGCGGCTAGCCACGATCACCAACGATTTGTTGGCGCGGATGGAAGGCTTGTTCAACACGCAAAAACGCTTGACCGCCGATGTTTCGCACGAATTGCGCACCCCCCTAGCGGCAATGCGCGGTAACCTTGAGGTGCTACGACGTGGAGCCATGCGCAACCCCGAATTGCTCAACGAATCGCTGAGCGACTTAGAAC
Source organism: Herpetosiphon gulosus (assembly GCF_039545135.1). Taxonomy (NCBI): domain Bacteria; kingdom Bacillati; phylum Chloroflexota; class Chloroflexia; order Herpetosiphonales; family Herpetosiphonaceae; genus Herpetosiphon; species Herpetosiphon gulosus. The sequence goes on from NZ_BAABRU010000015.1 coordinate 74,496, forward strand.
GTGAAGTTGCAAGGCTCAATCGTTTAGTCAACGACCTGCTGTTTTTGGCCCAAACCGAGGCTGGCGTGCAAATGCGCAGCGAACCAGTTGAGCTTGATACCTTGATTTTGGAAGTGTTCCGCGAATTGCGTCCACTGGCCGAGCATGTCAAACTGCAAATCGGCAGCGAAGATCAAGCAACCGTGATCGGTGATCGCGATCGGCTCAAGCAGGCAATGCTCAATTTGGCCTATAACGCGATTCAGCATACGCCTGAAGGCGGCGCAGTAACCCTCAGTTTGGAGCGCGTTGGGCGCGAAGTGGCTTTACGGGTGCAAGATACTGGCGAGGGTATTCCACCCGATATTCTGCCCAATATTTTCCAACGTTTCTATCGCGCCGACAAATCGCGGGTGCGCAAAGGCGGCGGGGCTGGCATTGGCCTCGCGATCGTTAAATGGATTACTGATGCCCATCGCGGCACAATCGAAGTGCGTTCGAATGTTGGCGAAGGCAGCCTTTTCACCTTGTGGTTACCACTCGCGCCCGCCACCGACCGCTTGATTACTGGGCAATTGCGTGAATCGCCCTCGCAACCATTGCCAATTGTTAAGTAAGGCTTTGGGCTATTGGCTATAAGGTTCCAACCCATCTCCCGATAGCCAATAACCCAAAGCCTATAGGCTCTACTCGGTTGGTAATTCGAGCTTTTTGAATAGCACGTTTGGCGCGGCCAACTCGCGGCCTGCTGGCAGATCGCTCCATTCCCAGCGGCCAATCCAGGTGCTTGGTTCGCAGGTTAGCACTTCGTGGCTATGTTGGTTTTCTTGGCGTTCTTCAAACAGCAATGGTCCGGCCAAATAGCCTTCGTTGCCCAAAAGCTCATGCAATTTTTGGCTGGTGAAGGGCAAAAATGGCGTGAACAAGGTGCGTAAATTGTTAATCGCTTGCAAGGCAACATACAAAATTGTACCACCGCGTTCACGATCAATTTTGAGCACTTTCCATGGTTCTTGGCTAGCCAAATATTCGTTGACCGACCGCGCCGCTGCCATGGTCGCGATCAAGGCGGCTTTGAAATGGGCTTGCTCTAATTCTTTGCCTACCGTTTCAAAAGCTGCCCGAACGGTTGCCAAGGCGGCTTCATCTTCGGCGGTCAGGACTTGCGGTGTGGGCACATGGCCAAAATTTTTGTGGGTAATTGAAAGCACCCGATTGACCAAATTGCCCCAAGTTGCCACCAATTCTTCGTTATTGCGCCGAATAAATTCACCCAACGACCACTCGGTATCCGAGGTTTCAGGGCCAGCAATCACCAAGAAATAGCGCAACGGATCAGGATCATACTGGGCCAAAAATTCACCCACAAATGGGATGCTATTGCCTTCGGCGCGTGATGATGAGATTTTCTCGCCGCCTGCCAAGGTCAAAAATTCGCTGCTAACAACTTCATAGGGCAATTCGAGTTCGCCATGGCCAATCAGCATGGCCGGCCAGATCACGCTATGAAACACAATATTATCTTTGCCCATGAAATAGTAGTGACGAGCTTCGGAGTTGAGCCACCAATCGCGCCAAGCCTCAGGCCGCCCCACCTTGATCGACCATTCAACTGCCGCCGAAAGATAGCCAATCACCGCATCAAACCAGACGTAAATCCGCTTGCTATCGAATTCTTCGCCTTCAACCGGAATTGGCACGCCCCACGTCAGGTCGCGGGTGATCGCGCGGGCTGGCACTTCTTCCAGCAAGCCCAACGAAAAGCGTTTAACATTTGGCCGCCAATGATTCTGGCTTTCGATCCATTCGCGCAAGCGTTCAACAAAGGCTGGCAAATTTAAGAAAAAGTGGGTCGTTGGCTTAAACACAGGTGTTGCGCCGCTCAGCGTCGAACGTGGCTCGATCAAATCAACTGGATCAAGCTGCTTACCACAGTTATCGCACTGATCACCACGGGCTTTGGTATAGCCACAGTGTGGGCAAGTGCCTTCAACGTAGCGATCGGGCAAAAAGCGTTTGTCGGCTTCGCTGTAGGTTCCAATCATTTCTTGGGAAAAAATATAGCCTTTTTCTTGCAAGCGAGTGAAAAACGCTTGGGTTATTTGGTAATGGTTTTCGGTTGAGGTGCGAGTAAACAAATCATACGACAAGCCCAAATCACGCAAATTGTTGCGAATTTCGGCGTTGTAGAAATCGGTTACTTCGCGTGGCGTTTTGCCCTCACGATCAGCTCGCACAGTGATCGGCGTACCATGATCGTCAGTGCCGCTGACCATCAGCACATTGTTTCCAACCAAGCGTTGATAGCGAGCAAATACATCGCTCGGCACGCCAAAACCTGCAACATGGCCAAGGTGCCGAGCGCCTGAAGCATAGGGCCAGGCAACCGCCACTAAAATATTTTTTGACATACACACATCCTTAACAACAACAATTGAGGGCAACAAAAAAACCGAGCGCAAGTCGCCCGGTTGTACGAATCAACGAGGTGGGCGCATCTTCTAGTTGGCGGGGATACCCGCCATGAAGCCGCCAGCGGTAAGGCGAATCCCTGCCCATAGCCAAAAATCGGCTGCTGCTTGCGCCGCTTCGGGGGAAGTTTTGGCTGTGGTTTGCTGGGTTTGCATTGGGTTTCCTCGCCTAGATAGGCCCATTGTACCACACTGGTTGGTTGCTCGTATAGGCCTAAAGCTGTAAGCGTTGGGGGACAGAACATAGAGCATAGAGCATAGTTAACCATGAAGGTTGGTTTTCGGCCACAGATTTATTTGATTATGTTTCAATGCTCTTAGGCTAACCCCTGAACCCTACGCTCTATGTTCTATGCTCTACTTAGACAACATCTCTTTGGCAGCGCGACGGCCAATTTCCACCGCGAAATTCGTGCCGCGATCCCATGGGTAGACTTGGCTCATACTCGCCCACCATAAATCTTCGAGCGGCGTTTTCAAAGCTGGAATCGATTGGCTATGGTTGACTGGCACAATTGGCTGAGCATAGGCTTCGCGATGCAACCAAACCCCTTCGACCCAATCCGGCTTGAATTGAGGATTGACCTTGATCAATGAAGGAATAAAGCGTTCGAGCAATTCTTCTTTGCTCAATTGAAAATACTCGTGCGATGGCTCCAGATAATCGCCAAGATAGACCAAATGCTGGCCGCCATAATGACGACGATCGATCATCTGGGTATGCTCAACCAAGGCCAAAAAGGGAAAATGCTTTTTGTCCATGTTCATCCAATACATACCGTTAGTCAGCGATTGTTTGAGTGCTACCGTCAACACCACCGCTCCAATCGATTTTAGTTGATCAAGCTTAGCGGTGTAGCTAGTGGGCAGATCGGGAGTCATGCGTTTGAGCAAACCAGGCGAAGTAGTCGAAAGCACTTGATCATAGATCGCTTGATCGTTGCTGATCACCAGCCAGCCTTGTTCAATTTTGCGTAGTTCTTGAACAGGGCTATTCAAGCGAATTGTGCCGCCCTTTTGACGCACCGCCTCGGCCATACGTTCGCCCAAGGCTTGAAAGCCGCCGCGAAAATAGCCGAGTTTGAAGGTACGCGAGGCGATCCGTGCCCAAAACCAGGCTGCATTAACTTCGGGTGTGTATGGCCCAAACTTGCCTTCAAGCACAGGTTTCCACATGGCTTCGTAGGCGGGCTTGCCCATGAGCTTTTGAATGTAGCGCTCGGCGGTGGTTTGTTCGAGGTGTTGCCAGCGATCAATAATCGCCAAAAATTTAAGCCAAGCCCCGCCAGTAGCATTACGCAAACGGTTGAATACTGAGAGGTGGGGATAGGTCAAGAGCGGAATGATCCCACCAATTTCAATCGAGCCACGCTGAGCATCCCATTGACCTGAAACTGGACTGTTGAAAAAGAGCAAATCATCGGCGCGAATTTCTTTAATAAAATCTAGCAGCGCCTTATCCGAGCCAAAAATATGATGATAGAACTTTTCCAGCGACCAATCCCAGCCTTCAGCCTGAAAGCCCGCAGCTAAGCCACCAACTTGGGGTGCAGCCTCATATACGGTGACCTTGTGACCAGCACAAGCCAAATCATAGGCGGCGCTTAATCCGGCGAAGCCTGCCCCAATTACTGCAATTGTTTTCAACGGAGTACCTCAACTTCAGCATGCGGCAGATTCGCCGACTCGCCTAATTCATCTCGCAAAGCGGCCTCACGCTGTTGAATGCGATTTTCGGCAGCGTGACTTTCGTTGACAGCTTGATCAAATTCGTTCCAAGCCACCCGCTCACGCCACATATACCAAAAACCAAGCACGGTAATTGGAATCCACAGGGCCAGGTGCAGCACCAAGGTATAGCCTGTGGCGATACTTTCGGCCACATTGAACGATTTCAGAACGCTAATTCCAGCGGCATCAAAAGTTCCAGCGCCACCAGGGGCAGCCGGAATGATCAAGGCCAAGTTGGCGACGGCAGTCATCAACATCAGCACATCAAACGAGACATGAAAATCGAAGGCCTGCATAATAAACCAATATTTAGTGGTTTCAGTCAGCCAGATCGCGGTTGAAGTGACGAAAATCATTAGCATCTCGCGCGGGGAGCGTAACGAGTGCAAGCCCAACATAATTTTATCAAACAAGCCATGGGCTTTGCTATGAAAGCGTTGGGGCACGATGCTGCGCAAGGCCCACGAATACAACTGCTCGGTGCGGCGTTGGTTCGTGGCAATCATCAAGAAAACCACCAGCGCAACCCCAAACAGTATCGATGAAATAATCACCAAGTTATTCCAGAGGGTTGGTAAATCGATAAAAGGCAAGGTAACAAACACAAATAAGAGCATCACCAAGCCATCAAACAAGCGTTCGAGGATGACGGTCGTGAGCGATGCGCCCATGCCGATGCCTTCTTTGCGCTTGAGCACATACGAACGAATCACTTCTCCGGCACGGGCGGGGTAGACATTATTGCCCATGTAGCCAATCACGACCACTGGGAACAAGCGGCGGATCGAAACCGCTTTGATGTGACGGAGCATATAGTGCCAACGCCACGTTCTGGCCCAAACAGCCCCGAAGTAGACCACAACCCCAGGAATAATCCACCAATAATTGGCGGTGCTTAGCGCATCCCAGAAGCCAGCCCAATCGAGGCCATTAAACGACCACCACAAAAAGAATGCACTAATCGCGATTCCAAACCATAATTTTGGTCGTCGCACAGCGTCCTCCACCATGCTAGTAGCCATTGCTACCAGCCGTACTTCAATGTCAATGCTGCGATGTGTGCCGCGCTGTGTGATATAGCATCACACCACACACCCAACTTAAGATCATAGCCGATCGGCGACAAGACTGCAAATAGCCCAATAGGTTGAGTTTTGCCACTCACTAGCACTATTTTGGCTAGGTCTGATTGTCATTAATTAATCGCAGCCAATTGCCAAACTGGATTAATTAAATGACACTGGTTGTCACACCAAAACCATATACTCAGGCCAGCAAACGCAATAAAAGCCCATTTCGTTAACAAATAGGCCTTGATTATAACGAACGTTTGTGCTAAAATATTCGTTACTGGGTTATCGACAACGTACCATAGAAAGCGAGTACATCCATGTATCGCAAAATGATTGTATATGATCGAAAGACTGGCGATTTTGCTATGTATCTTGATGGGGAATTAGTCGGTTATGCTCCAACCTACCTCGAAGCTGAAACGCGGCTCAATCAATTAGTCTATCAACTGCTCACCAAAACTGGCGCAGCCTAAAATACAACAACCCACGGTATTTGCCGTGGGTTGTCGGTTTAAGTTTAGAATGAAACTTGAATTAAGGTTGGTTTGAGTCGATTGGTGGGGTAATCAACTCCTTCATGGGCGACACCAGCATAAAATGTCATGCGATCTTCGCGCTGTTTGATTTGCACGCGCCCAATAATTGTAGCTTCTTCGCCTGGATACAGGTAATCAAATTTGTTAGGGTCGTACCATTGCTCGGGGCTGCGCGGCGAGATTGCCCAACGGAAGGGGTAGCGAAAACCTGAACCGCCATTGCCATCCCAATCGATTGCCACCCGCCACAAGCCACCACCAAGGTTAGCATATTGTTCGTTTTCAATCGACGAATAGCTTTGGTTGGTGCTGTAGGTGTAGCCTGAAGCCGGGCCAAAGGTGCGCAAAGCCACATCGCTATTATTTTTAACCTTGAACGTGACGGTGATCAGATCATTTAATAAGATCTGCTCGGGGCCAATTTCAACGCTGAGCACATCGAGCGCCCCGATCCCAGCACTGCTAAGGGTTACATCACCACGCTTGGTCACGCGGTTGCCACGACCATCATCAGCTCGCAATTCATATTGATAGATGCCAGCCGCTAAAATACCGCCAACTACAGGCCGCCCCGACCAAGCCTCGCTATGTTCGCCCAAGCCTTGTAACTCACGATTGAGAATTGGATAGCGCGTCGCATTACTTGGGTCAATCACATCCAATGAGACGGTTGCGGTAATTGGCAAACGATACGAGAAGGTTGTAAAATCTTCGACTGCATCATCATTTGGCGAAAATGGATTGGGCGTAACCCGCAGATCATACACATCAAAGCTATCGCTTGGCGCTTGATCGATTTGCAAATTCAGCCGTTGAGCCGCAGCATTTTCGGCTTCAACTACCACCGTGTAACTACCACTGGGCAATAAACGATTCGTATCTGCATCAACTGGCACACTGCCATCGAACAGCACTTGATACGAATCCTTGGATGGCTCGCGGGTAACTGCTTGACGCAACGCATAACGCTCGCCAGCACTGGTTTCGAGCCAAATCGAAACCTTGGTTGGTTGCCCAACTAGATAGCTGATTGTGGTGGTGCGCGGACCAGTATTCAAGTTGATAATTGACTCGCTGAGCGTCACTTCGCCAAGCGTTGCGCCTGAGCCACAGCCAATTAAGAGTACCAAGCCAAATCCTAAACCGAATAAATAATTAAGCTTCTTTCGCAAGATTGGTTGCCTCCGACTCGATCAGGCCATAACGATGGGCGAAGATGCTCATTGCCACAATCCCCAACAACACGCCAAACCACAAGGTGCAAAAGCGAATCACAATCGTGGCGGCGGTTGCAGCGCCCTCGCCTAATTTGACCAAGGTGGTAATCAATAAGGTGCTGGAAACTTCTGAAGCTCCCAAACCACCTGGTAAGAATGATACCAGACCAAATAGCGTCGAGGCGGCAAAAATAAAGGTCGATTGTAACAAAAGTGATCCAGATGCTTCGGCTCCAAAGCCACGTAGCACATAATACATGGCCACACATTCGCCAGCCCACGACACCACCGAAATAATCGTCGAGACCACCAATAAACGTCCGCTGAGCAATTCGGCGCTGCTTTCATAAAAGCTATGCAATGGTTTGGCAAAACGAGCCAAGCGCCCACGTTCCAACCAAGCAATAAAACCGAGGGCAATTCGGCGATTTTGGAACAACGCCAAACCAAGCACACTCAAAATCACCAGCACCACAAATACTGGGCGAGCTGGCGGATACAACGCTAAGCCTGTGGCCATCAGCAACAGCATCGCCAAGCCATCGGTCAAGCGTTCGGCCAGCACAATTGGCGCTGAGCGGCTGATTGGCGTGCCATTCAAGCGTTTAAGCAAGCCCGATTTAAGTACCTCGCCAACTTTGCCGGGCGTGACCGCCATCACCATACCAGCGGTAAACAGCAAAGCACTTTGGCCATAACTTACATTCGTGCCTTGACCTAGCTTGCGCAGATAGTAATCCCACTTGAGCCAGCGCAACACATAATTGAAAATCGTAAAGCCCAGCACTGCTGGTAGCATCAGCCAATTAAAGGTACTGAGGCTATCACCAACTTTGCCAATATCGCTAAACAGGGCTAGGCCAAGCATCACAATCACGCCCAGCACCACTGAAATAACCACTTTTGAACGTAATGATTTATCCACACAAGCTCCTTAGGCCAGGTATTGTTCGGGTTTTTGATCACAACGTCTGATTATACTCCATCCCTCATGGCCTTGATTTGGAACCAGCTTGTTACCAGCATGGAACCTTTTTCGGAACCTCGGCTACCTATACTAGCAATTGTTAAGTATTCTTATCAAGAAAGTCATCAAAGAGGTGTGTGGTGGTTGATGTGGTTACTTTAGCGGGAAGTCCAGCGCCCCGCTCAACAGCAGCAGCACTTTTGGAGCATTCCAAAACAATTTTAGAGCGCCATGCACTGGTAGTTAAATCGATGAGTGTGCGTGATATTCCACCCGAGGAATTAATCGGCCAAGCCCAATTTAGCCCAGCAGTGCGCCATTATAGCCAACTGATTCGCCAAGCAGGGGCATTAATTGTGGCAACGCCAGTTTACAAGGATACTTATGCTGAATTATTACGGGCCTGGCTTAATTTACTTCCAGCAGGAATTCTACGGAATACGCTGGTATTGCCAATAATCACTGGTTCATCGGCGCGAACCGAAGCCCAAATCTATACTGACTTGGCAGCGCGCTTTCGCCAACTTGGAGCTAAGCATATTATTCCAAGCCTGTTTGCGGCTGAGCAGCAAATTCAGCTGATCGGATCAAAATTACCACCACGGATTCATCGCAGTTTAGAAGAACGCTTGGGGCTAGCACTTGATGATATCGCCCAGCAATTAGGGGTTTTGCCATTGGTAGCAGTGGCCTAAGGAGCAGATCATGGCACGCCGTTTTTCAATTGGTTGGCACCGTTTGGCCTTGGCTTTAATCGTAGGGCTTTTGGCAAGCTGTGGCTCCACCAGCAATGATGCTGCTTCAGATGGACAAACGAGCACCCGCAGCCTACGGATCGGCTATCAAAAAGGTGGCTCGTTGCCAATTCTCAAGGGCAACGGCACTCTTGAGAATCGGCTCAGGGATGTCAAGGTCGAATGGATTGAGTTTGCCGCTGGGCCGCCATTGCTCGAAGCGCTGAATACAGGCAGCATCGATCTTGGTTCGACTGGCCAAACCCCGCCGATTTTTGCCCAAGCTGCTGGTACGCCATTGGTTTATGTCGCTTCGGTCGCGGCTTCGCCAACTGGTCAAGCCTTACTTGTGCCTAAAGATTCACCAATTCAAAGTGTCAGCGAACTCAAGGGCAAAAAAGTTGCCTTCGCCAAAGGTTCGAGCGCCCATTATTTTGCGATTGATGTTTTACGCGAAGCAGGCTTGCAATACAGCGAGATTGAGCCAGCATTTCTAACTCCGCCCGATGCGCGGCCTGCCTTCGATGGTGGCAGCGTCGATGCTTGGATTATTTGGGAACCCTATTTGACGATTGCGCTCAAGGCAACCGATGCGCGAGTTTTGCACGATGGATCGAGCCTTGCGCCCAGCCATAGCTATTACTTAGCAGCCAAAAGCTTTGCCGAGCAACATCCCGATCTGGTCAGCGCAACCTTAGAAGAAATTCAAAAAGTTGAGCAATGGTCGCAGCAAGAACCCCAAGCAGTTGCCAAGATTCTGGCCCCAGTGATTGGGGTAGATGCGGCAATCTTAGAAGAAGTGGCCAAAAAACAGGCCTTTGGGCTTAGCCCAATCAATGACACAATTGTCAATGAGCAGCAACAAATTGCCGATACCTTTTTTGAATTAGGCTTAATTCCCAAAAAGGTCAGCATTCGCGAAGCAATTTGGACGTGGCAACCAGCCCAAGCCAGCGCTCAGTAGCGTCGATCTGTATAATCATCAGTGATGATTTCCTGCTGTCGTTGGTGTTCGCTGGGGTGGTGTGACCCAACGACAGCGCTCATTGATAAAGGAGCTTGGCTCGATGGAAATCCTATGGTTTATTCCAACCCACGGCGATGGGCGCTATCTTGCCTCGACCGTGGCCAGCCGCTCGACAACGTTTCCCTATTTGCGCCAAATTGCCCAGGCAGTCGATGAATTGGGCTTTACGGGGGCATTGCTACCAACTGGCCATTATTGCGAAGATGCGTGGGTCTTGGCCTCGGCACTATCAGCAGTCACGCGCCAGATGAAATTTTTGGTGGCAATTCGCCCAGGCCTCATGCTACCTGGCCCCGCTGTACGCATGGCTTCAACCTTCGATCGCATCTCAAACGGACGCTTGTTGATCAATGTGGTTGCTGGTGGTGATAGCGCCGAAGTTGCCAGCGATGGCTTGCATCTTGACCATGATCAACGTTATGCCCTGACCGACGAATTTTTGGAAGTTTGGCGGCGTGTGTTGGCTGGCGAACATGTAACCCTCGAAGGCCAACATATTCATGTGACCGATGGCAAATTACTGTTACCGCCAGTTCAACAACCGCATCCGCCGCTCTATTTTGGTGGCTCCTCGCCAGCAGCGCTCGAAGTTGCCGCCAAACATGTGGATGTCTACCTGACTTGGGGCGAGCCGCCAGCCCAAGTTGCCGAGAAAATTGCCCAAGTTCGGGCTTTGGCTGCCAAGCATGGCCGCACGCTGCGTTTCGGCATGCGCATGCATGTGATCGTGCGCGAAACCAACCAAGCCGCTTGGGATGCCGCCAACGATCTGATTCGTTATGTTGATGATGCGGCAATTGCCAATGCTCAAGCCGCCTTTGCCAAGATGGACTCAGTTGGTCAAAAGCGCATGCAAGCCTTGCATAATGGCAATCGCAACCAACTTGAAGTTAGTCCGAATTTGTGGGCGGGCGTTGGCTTAGTGCGCGGTGGTGCAGGCACAGCCCTCGTCGGCGATGCTGGAACTGTCGCTGAACGCATGCTCGAATACAACGAACTAGGCATCGATACCTTTGTGCTTTCAGGCTATCCCCATTTGGAAGAAGCCTATCGCGTGGCTGAATTGTTGTTCCCACGCTTGCCCTTGGGCAGCAAACCAACTCCGCCAGCCAACCAAACTGGGATCTTTGGCGAACTGTTGCAGTTGCATGAGTTTTCGCGGCGCGAGCCAGCCCCAACTGGGCAGTAGTTGTAGGGATCAGGGGCTATTGATCCACGAAGGACACGAAGAACACGAATGGCAATTCAATCATCAATCTGTGGAATTCGTGCTCTTCGTGGCTAAAAAACTTTATGCTGATCCCTAGACCCTGACCCCTAAAATAAGGAGCCTTAGCAATGGCATTGGCGATTGAACAACCAACAACCACGCCGCGCTCAGCCAAACGGCTGCAATTACGCCAATTAGGCCAACGCTGGCTCCCATGGCTGGTGCCAATTGTGCTAATTGGAGTCTGGCAACTTGCAGCAACGATTGGCTGGTTGAGTGCTCGCGTCTTGCCAGCACCCAGCACAATTCTGCAAACAACCTGGGAGCTTTTGCTGCACCAGAATTTGCTTGGCGATATTGCAGTTAGCACCCGTCGGGCGCTGTTTGGTTTAGCAATTGGCGGCAGCCTTGGCTTTATCTTTGGCCTGCTGAATGGCACATTTCCAACTAGTGAGCGCCTGTTTGATAGCACCTTTCAAATGATTCGCAATATTCCCCATTTGGCGTTGCTGCCATTGGTGATTTTATGGTTTGGCATTGGCGAAACATCACGCCTATTTTTGGTAGCTTTTGGCGTGTTCTTCCCGCTGTATCTGAATACCTATCACGGTGTCCGCAGCATTGATCCCAATCTGCGCGAGATGGGCATTGTTTATGGGTTATCAAAATGGGGCTTGTTTCGCCATATTATTTTTCCTGGAGCCTTACCCTCAATTTTGGTTGGCCTACGCTTTGCCTTGGGGGTAATGTGGTTGACCTTAATCGTCGCCGAGAGTTTGGCATCGAACGCTGGTATTGGCCATTTGACCATGAATGCCCGCGAATTTATGCAAACTGATGTGTTGGTAATGGGCATCGTAATTTATGCTCTGCTCGGCAAATTGGCCGATACAATCGCTCGTTTGATTGAACGCCGCAGCCTTCGTTGGCGCGTTGGCGCATAAACAACAAATCTCGTAGGAGTGTGTGTGATGAGTATCCGTGGAGTTGAATTAGGTTTACGTGGCTTGGGCAAGGCAATTGCCAATCGGACAATTTTGCACGACATCAACCTTGAGATTAAACCTGGCGAATTTATCGCGATCATCGGCAAAAGTGGCTGTGGCAAAACAACCTTGTTGCGCTTGATTGCAGGCCTAACCGAGCCAACCATCGGCCAAGTAGCACTCGATAATAGCCCATTGGCAGGCTTGAATCCTGCCGCCCGCGTGATGTTTCAAGATGCGCGTTTATTGCCTTGGAAGCGAGTTTGGGAGAATGTTGCCCTCGGTTTGCCCAACCTTAATCCTGAACATGCCCTACAAGCCTTGCATCAAGTTGGCCTTGCTGATCGCGCCTATGATTGGCCATTGGGTTTATCAGGTGGCGAACGTCAACGCTTAGCGCTAGCCCGTGCGATCGCCAATATGCCAAGTTTATTGCTGCTTGATGAACCATTTGGTGCACTTGATGCCCTGACACGAATCGAAATGCAGCAATTGGTTGAGCAACTTTGGCGAGCACAGGGCTTCACCGCTATTCTGGTTACCCACGATGTTGAAGAAGCGATCGCCTTGGCGGATCGGGTGTTATTGATTCAGAATCAGCATATTGCGCTCAATTTACCGATTCACCTACCACGCAGCCGCCAACGTGGTAGTGCCGAATTCGCTGCAATCAAAGAGCAATTGCTCGGCGCGATTTTTGGGGCAGGCTATCCATTGACCAGTCGCGTGGTTGGGGCATAAAAGAGCAAATAATATAGAACATAGGATTCAGGGGCTAGGGGTCAGGGCTTAGGGTTGAGTTCTGATAGCCATCAATACTTTTCGCCTAAACTCAATATCTAGCTCCTGAATCCTAAGCCCTGACCCCAACTCTATGCCTCTGCGTTCAATCCCGCTCCCCGAACTCTTTGCTCTCTGTTCTATGTTCTTTGCTCTCTGTTCTATGGTATGCTATAAACTCTGAACGAACGCTTATCTATAGCCTATCGCCCATAGCCTATAGCCTATAATCATGCTACCAATTGCCGATTTTGATTATCACTTGCCACCTGAACGCATCGCCCAAACGCCAGTTGAGCCACGCGACCATTCACGCCTATTGGTGCTCAACCGCGCTACGGGCCAGCTTGAGCATCGCCATTTTTATGAAATTGGGCGCTATTTGCGGCCTGGAGATCTGTTGGTTGCCAACGATAGTCGCGTTTTGCCCGCCCGTTTGTATGGACAAAAAGCCAGCGGTGGCAAAACCGAGCTACTGCTGCTCAAACAACGCGATGCCCAACGCTGGGAAGCATTGATCAAAGGTAAGGTTGCAGTTGGCACAAATTTAATTATCACTGGCCATAACGGGGCACAAATCCAAGCGTCCGTTGAGGAGTTGTTGGAGAGCGGCAGTCGAATTGTTTGCTTTGAGCAACCAATTAATGATCGATTGCCCGAACTTGGCTCAATGCCCACCCCGCCGTATATAACTGCCCCACTGACTGATCCTGAGCGTTATCAAACGGTTTATAGCGCTCAAGCAGGCTCAGCCGCCGCCCCAACCGCTGGCTTACACTGGACACCAGAATTAATCGAGCAAGTTAAGGCTCTTGGTGTTGGTTGGGCCAACGTTACCTTGCACGTTGGGCTAGATACGTTTCGGCCTGTGCAAACTGAAAACGCGCTGGAGCATCAAATCCATAGCGAATGGTATGAGCTTTCAGTCGAAACCGCCCAAGCAATTAACGCAACTCGCGCCGCTGGTGGGCGAATCATCACGGTTGGCACAACCAGCACCCGCGTGCTGGAAACCGTGGCTCAAGCCCAAGGCCTAAGCTTGACCGACGGTGAAATTCAGGCGGCGGCGGGCTGGAGTAGTATTTATATCTACCCACCCTATGAATATCGCGTGGTCAATAGCTTGATCACCAATTTTCACTTGCCTAAATCGACCTTGTTGCTCTTGGTAAGTGCTTTGGCGGGGCATGATTTGATTATGCAAGCCTATGCCGAGGCCGTCGAACGCCAGTATCGATTCTTCTCGTTTGGCGATGCCATGCTGATTATCTAATTGTTGATCCACGAAGAGCACGAAGTTACACGAAGTTTTTGATGGGTAGTTTCGTGCCCTTTGTGAATTGTGATTAGCCCTTTTGCTGAGCTTGATAGGCTTGCCACAAGGCTTGAGGATCTTCGGCATAGAGCATGATATGGCCACACTCACCGCAAATCGCACAGGTTACCCACGTATCAACCCCGCCCTTGGCAAAAACCGCCTTAGGATTGGTATAGACTGTCACCATCAAACGTTCATAGCGTTTTTCCATCTCGTGAATGGTTGCAGTCGGAATAATTTTGTCGGATCGACACATCGCACACTGAACAGGCAACATCTAAGCCTTCCCTTCTAAATGTGCAGCTATGCTTCATGGTTAAAACCTTCAGCCTGCTACATCAACGATTGAATACTGGTTGCATCAAATCAAGCTCCGGCATGCTGATCGGCACGCTCACTTGCAGCGTATTCAAATCCAAGATCCGCAGGGCAGTATGATATGTGTTCAAATCGTAGGTGGTGAAGGCAATTCGCTGATCAAGCCATTGCGGGTTGAAGGCATTATCTTGCAATAAGGTTGGTTCACTGCCATCACGCTTGATTGTATAGATCGTATTACTCGCGATATCTCCGCCAACCATGGAACTAGCAAAAAATACATAGGCTAATTGCTGGCTATCAGGCGACCAAATTGGACTTTGGGCACGTCCACGAGCTTTGGTTAATTGCTGTAAGCCTTGAGCATCAGGCTGAATCAAATACAATTCACGGCCCGCTGATTCTTCATCACTAAACCCACGCGATGAACTAAATGCGATCAAACTGCCATCAGGCGACCATCGTGGCATCCAATCTTGGGCTGGATCGTTGGTCAGTTGCAACACGTTACTACCATCACGATTGATGCGATAAATTTCATCATTGCCCGAACGATTGGATTGAAAGACCAATTGTTGTCCATCAGGTGACCAACTTGGGTGTTGATCGTCGCCAGCCTCAGTGGTTACTTGAACCAAATTACTGCCATCTGCAGCACTGATATAAATGTTGAAGCCATCGCTATCTTGCACCGCAAAGGCCAACTCATTACCATCAGGCGACCAAGTTGGGTCAAGCGCCATCGGAAAATCAGGATTGAGCACTTGGGCAGGGCTGCCGTCAAGCGCCGCCAGCATAATTGTCACAGCGTTGGGCTGATTGGCAACAAATGCCAAGCGTTGCGGTACATCGCCCACGGTTGGCGTTGCAATAGCTACAATTGTAGGGGTTGAAGGCACACTAGTTGGTTGGCTAGTTGGTTCGACAGTTGTGCTCATACAGCCAGTTAAACAACCAAACAAGCCAAGTAATGTTAAGCTACGCACAAGGTTCATAGGTTCCTCACACAGATTTCGATCATTTGGAAAAGGTGTTTTATGCGAATTTCAGTTACACAACCCGATCAACTTGACTTGATCTTTGATGGGCAGTCATTTAGCTATCCCGCTGATCTCAATCCGGTGCAATTGCAGGCAGCTGCTTTGGTTGGCTGCACCGCTGCAGTGATGGAGCGCTACGCTCAAACTGCCGAGCTTGATTTAAAAGGCACAACGTTGGTCATTCGCTGGAGCTTTGGCAGCGAGCCACGCCGCATCGATCGCTACGAAATTGAAGTTACGCTCCCAGCCACAATCTCCCAAACCCGCCAAGCTGCTGTTTTACGCGCCGCTCAGCATTGTACGGTGCATGCAACCTTGGAGCACCCGCCATTAATTACGATTCGCCAAGTTTGAGATCCACGAAGGACGAAACCACGAAGGACGCGAAGAGCAAGAAGTTTTTTAGCCACGAATTGCACGAATTCCACGAATAATCTTCTAATTCTCAGTCCTTATTTTATGCTCTATGCTCTATGTTCGTCCTTACCGATCCCCAACAGACAAAAAATAGGCTTGCTCAAGCATAATACTTGAGCAAGCCCACAGTTTCAAGGATTTAGCGCTGAAATCGAACTGAGCTTATTTTAGTTCGAAAATCACTTGAACTTCAATGACTTGGCTTTGTTGGCCAGGTTGGATTGGTGCACCAGCCCCAACAGCCATATCGCGTGATTCGTAGGCGACTGGATAGGTTACAGGGGTTGACGTTTCGCTGATAACCAAGACTTCGCCAACTTGAGCGTTGCTCACGGCGGCGTATTGTTCAGCCCGCAGTTGAGCATCTTTGATTGCAGCTTGGCGAGCGGCTTCCAATGATTTAGCTGGGTCAGCGACATCAAAGCTCAAGCCTGAAATGTTATTTGCACCAACTTCGACCACTTTATCCAACAAGCCGCCAGCATCGCTAACCGAAACTTTGACGCGCACGTTGTTGTTGACATCGTAGCCCTTCAAAACTGGGGTGTTGCCCGAATAGTCGTAGCTTGGCGAGATATTAAGGTTGGTGGTTTGAATATCGGCCTCGGCGATGCCAGCGGCTTTCAATTGCTCGATCAGGGCATTCATTTTGGTGTTGTTTTCGCTCAAAGCGCTTTTAGCATCTGCTGCGTTGGTATTGACCCCAATCGTCACATAGGCAATATCGGGAGTTACTTTGACTTCACCGCGACCAGTAACTGAAATTCGTTTGCGGCTCTCGGTATCGGTTTGGGCGGCACTACCACGGGGTAAAATCACCAACGAGGCAATTCCAAACCCAACAATCAACAACAGTGCCAACGACCAACCAATAATTGAGTTACGAGCATTCATTATCCATTCCTCATACTAATAAGCAATTAAGTGAACTCTACAAGCAGTGCTCAGCTCCATCCGGCTTGGGTGATGCGCTGCTTATTTGGTTTCTGTATACTCAACGCTCCAGGCTTGCAATTTGTTCCCGCAAGCTTTTGATATAATTGTTTAGTGCTTCAGCAGCCACTTGCCAGCAACTTTAGGCGCGTAATTGGCTAGAATTTCGAAGGAGTTAACCATGATCGATTTGCGCAGCGATACCGTCACGAAGCCAAGTTTGGCCATGCGTGAGGCCATGCATCACGCCGAGGTTGGCGACGATGTGTTTGGCGATGATCCAACGGTCAATCAATTACAACGCTATGCCGCCGATCTGGTTGGCAAAGAGGCGGCGATTTTTGTGCCAAGCGGCACGATGGGCAATTTGGCGGCAATTTTGGCCCATGCTGGGCGTGGTCAAGAGCTGTTGCTTGGCGATGAATCACATATTTATCATTATGAGGCGGGTGGCGCTTCAGCCTTGGGTGGCTTGGTGTTTCATCCCATCCCAACCAATACCCAAGGCGAGCTTGATTTAGCGGCTTTGAATGCGGCAGTACGCCCAGCCTACGATGCCCATGCCGCTCAGGCAGGTTTGGTATGTCTGGAAAACAGCCATAATCGCTGTGGTGGCACGGTGCTTTCATTGGAATATTTGGCGCAGGTGCAGCAATGGGCCAGCAGCCAAAATTTACCAGTGCATATGGATGGGGCACGAGTGTTCAATGCAGCGGTGGCGCTGGGTGTACCAGCTAGCACCGTTACTAAGCATGTCGATAGCGTGCAATTTTGCTTATCCAAAGGCTTGGGTGCACCAATTGGCTCGATTGTGGCAGGCTCAGGCGAGTTTATCAAAAAAGTGCATCGCTGGCGCAAAATGCTTGGCGGCGGCATGCGCCAAGTTGGGGTAGTAGCAGCGGCGGGCTTGATTGCGCTCAACGAAGGCCGCGAACGCTTGATCGATGACCATGTAAATGCCAAAATGCTGGCCGAAGCACTCAGCCAATTACCCCAAATCGAGCTTGATTTGGCTTCGGTGCAAACCAATATTATCGTTTTTGGCTTGCGCGATAGCACGTTTAGCCCTGAACAATTGGTTGAACGTTTGCGCCAAGCAGGGGTTTTGATCGTGCCATTCAAAGGCCGTTTACGGGCTGTAACCCATGTTGATGTTAATCGTGAGCAATGCGCCGAGGCCGCCAACATCATCGCCAAGGTGCTGCAAAGCGCTTAATCCCGTTACAAATTTTGCACTTTCGCGCCCTGCGGCTCGTGTATCCTATAGACATCAATAATCGCATCTAGACAAGGATTTTGGGCTATGACTGAAATAGCTAACAAGCTTGCCATTGTTCGTGCAGCAATTGCACGCTATAAATATGGCGCTGTGCGTTTGCGCGGTGTCGATTGGTTTGCATGGGTCACAGCGGGCTTAGATAATGTGGTGATTTTAACGACTGAAACTGGGATTGCCGAGGTGGTAATTACCGCCGATCAAGCGTTTATCGTAACTGATTCAGTCGAAGTTGATCGTCTATGCGACCAAGGCATTCCCGCCGAATATCAGCTTTGGGCAACCAGTTGGTCTACGCCTTACTTACTCAATCAGGCAGTGCGCGAGTGGAGCAACGCCACCTTGGTAGCCTCGGATCGGCCAGCCCAAGGCGAGGTTGGCCTACCACCCGAATTAGTTGCGGCTAAATTGCGCTTAGGGCCCGAAGAAATTGCCCGCTATCAGGCGCTTGGCCGCACGACTGCCCAAATTATGACTAAGGTGCTGAGTGCTACGAAACCTGAGTGGACAGAATTTCAATTGGCGGGAGCCGCCGCCGCCGAGCTTTGGAGCCATGGCATTCATCCAGCTTTGACCTTGGTTGGCGGCGAACGCCGATTGCCGTTGTATGGTCACTTGCCAGCCACTCACGAGCCAATCGGCCAACGCACGATGTTGGTGGTTTGTGCTCGTCAAGGTGGTTTGTATGCCAACGTCAGCCGCTATATTCATTTTCGGCCTGAAACTGCCGCCGAACGCGCCAGTTACGAGCAAGTGATTGCAATCGAAGCCGAGATGATCGCCACAGCCCAAATTGGCAGTACGGTTGGCGCAGTCTACGATGCAACTGTGGAGGCTTATACCAAACGTGGTGTCGTCGAGCAGATGCAGCGGTTGCATCAAGGTGGCACAACTGGTTATCGTTCACGCGAAGTTGTGGCGCGGCCAGGCGAACCAACAATCATCGAAGCCAACACAGCAATGGCGTGGAATCCCAGTTTAGCTGGCGTAAAAATTGAAGATACAATTATTCGCAGCGCTGCTGGAGTTGAAGTTCTTTCGGTTGATCCTGCGTGGCCAAGTGTGGAATATGCAGGTTTACGCCGAGCATTACCATTAGTCATCTAGGAGCAAAGCCCAATGAATCTCAGTGATACTCCTCATCGCCGTTACAACCCGCTGACCGATGAATGGGTCTTGGTTTCGCCGCATCGCACGGCCCGCCCATGGCAAGGCCAAGTCGAAAAAACCATTCCCGATCAGCGCCCAGCCTTTGATCCACAATGCTACCTTTGCCCTGAAGTAACTCGCGCCAATGGCGAGATCAATCCAGCCTATGCTAGTACCTTTGTGTTTCCCAACGATTTTGCCGCATTGCTGCCCGATAGCCCGAGTGCTGCGCTTGATGATGGCCTATTTCAAGCCCATAGCGAACGTGGTATCTGTCGGGTGATTTGTTTCTCGCCACGCCACGATTTGACCTTGGCCGAAATGAGTATCCCCGATATTCGTTTGGTCGTCGATTTGTGGGCCAGCCAATTTAGCGAACTAGCCGCGATCGATTGGATCAAGCATGTCGAGATTTTTGAAAATCGCGGGGCCGCGATGGGGGCGAGCAATCCCCACCCACATGGCCAAATTTGGGCCAATGAGAGCATCCCAACCCTTGTCGCCACTGAACAGCGCAGCCAAAAAGCCTACTTTGCCCAACACCAACGCCCCTTGCTGATCGATTATGTCGAACAAGAATTAGTGCGGGGTGAACGAGTAGTTTATGCCAACGATTATTGGGCAGCGGTCGTGCCATTTTGGGCAGTTTGGCCGTATGAAACCATGCTCTTGCCACGTCGCGCGGTGAGCACCTTGGCCGAATTAAGCGAAGCCGAACGCGATGGCCTCGCCGATTTACTCAGCCATACCCTGATTCGCTACGATAATTTATTCCAAACTTCATTTCCTTATACCTTTGGTTGGCACAACGCCCCATGTGATGGCGAACAATACCCTCATCACGTTGTGCATGCCCATATTTACCCGCCATTGTTGCGCTCGGCCACGGTGCGCAAATTTATGGTTGGCTACGAAATGTTGGCGCAACCGCAACGCGACTTAACCGCCGAAACTGCCGCTCAGCGGCTACGCGATTTGCCCAGCCTGCATTGGACTAAGCTCTAGCTAAATGTTCCCTCACCCCCTAGCCCCCTCCTTTCAAGGGTAGGTTGGTCACCAGCATTGCGGATCACCACCCTTCCGTCCCGCCTCAAGGCGGGAAACGTCGGGGGCTTTAATCCCCCGACACCCCCTCAAGGACAGTTGGTGGTGAACAGGAATCCACCGATGAACCACGGGATTGGTGGTTCACAACGGAAAACGATTAAAAACCTACCCTTGTAAGCTAGCCCCCTCTCTCGCACGCGCGGAGAGGGGGAAACACCACGAAAAAAGCCCCTCTCCGCGCTCGGCGGGAGAGGGGTTGGGGTGAGGGAATACAACCAAACCTTTATTGCAAGGCGGGGTCAGGGGTAAGGGAACTTCCTAGATTGTAATCCAACCACCATCGTTTTCATCGGAGCGATGAGCAGCATCAAGCAAACTTTGGGTCAGCAAGCCATCGCTAAACGTTGCGGCTTGCTCCAATGCATCAAGCTGACCACGGCTGTAGGCCTTCAAGGCATGGCCAAGATAGACCGTTCCCACTGGGAAGTTACCGCTGATTTCGCTGGGAATCGCTACCGTATGAGCGGGTGTGCGCTCTTGCCACTCGCCATCGCGCTCGGCGTGCCACAAACGTGCGCCTTCAATTTTGATCGCGCCATGCTCACCATGAATGATCATGCGATCATTTTCGTTGAGCGCTGCCACGCCGCTGATCATAATTGAAGCAAAACCACCATTAGCCAAACGCACTTGAGCCGTAGCAAAATCGTCGCTAGTGACTGGCAAGAGTTGATCGTCAAGTGGGCGCTCAGCCACAAAGGTGTGCAAGCTCGCACGAATTGAGCTGAAATCGCCACAGAGCCAACGCAACATATCAATTTGGTGTGAGCCAATTGCTCCCCAAGCACCGCCAGCTTGCTCTTTATCGCTCCACCAATTCCAAGGGCGTTGCGGATCAGCGCGCGAAGAGAAAATCACGCTGCTGTTGACATGGCGAATCTGGCCGATCGCATTATCATTAATTAACGCTCGGGCCATTTGAAAAATTGGTAAAAAGCGCAATTCATGATCGATCAAACTTAATTGCTCAGGATGGGCTTGGGCGGCTTCGAGCATGGTTTGGGCTTCGAGCACATTCAACGCCGTCGGTTTTTCACACAACACATGCTTGCCAGCCTCTAAGGCCGCTACGCTCATTTCGCAATGTGTCCCTGGTGGGGTCACAATCGAAATCAAATCGGCATCGCTGCTGAGCAAATCGCGCCAATGCTCGAAGGCTTCAACATTCAAAGAGGCAGCTTCACGCTGAGTTTTTTCATAATTTTGGGCGGCGATCCCCACGATTTTCAGCCCAGCCGAACGAAAGGCTGGCACCTGAACGCGAGCACCCCAACCGGTTCCAATAATTGCAATCTTCATCGACATAAACCTCCCTTGGAGCGCAATGCAATCCTAATGTGCGGCGAGTTGGGCAAGGCTTTGCTCGATCTCCTGCCGTGGCAAGCCCAATTGCTCAAGGCTTGCATCGCTGCGAGTGAGCAATTGATGATACCACGCCTGAGCATCGCTGCATGCGGCTTCAGCAAATTCGGTCGCCTCAAGCCACTGCCAGAGATGATCCTCGGCATTAGGATAATCGCCCACTGCTGCATAGACGCGCCAAGCATCGTCGAGAGTTGCAGGCTCTAGCTCGTAATTGCTCAATTCGTACAGCCCAGCCTTAGCCGCCTCGCGCACTTCGGGCGGAATTTGCTGATTTGAACGCACCAAGGCTCCATACAGCATCAAGGCTCGATCAAAGCGACGATAGGCTTCGTCGATCATGCCTTGTTCTTGGAAACACTGGCCTTCAGCAACATGCAAGGCTGCCAGCACCGCACACCGATCAAGATCAATTGTGCCCTCGAATTGAACTAACTTGAGCAAATCTTCATCGGGCAACAAATCAACAAAGTGGCTATGGGTATCGAATAAATCGCGATAGGCCGTGTTGATTGCCGCTTGAGCCTCTTCGACCGAACCAGCCTCGCGCAAATGCACAATCTTGCGCCAAACAAGGCCAAATTGCTCGATCAAGCGTAAAATGTAATCTCGCATAGCTCCTCAAAAAAGAGCGCAGCCTGTGGTTGCCCATACACTGCGCCAACAACTTAGCCTAATTGGTTGATCAACTGGTTGGGATCGTTGGTTGGCAATTTGCAAGCCCGCCGCACACAGACATAGGCCGTGGCTTGCTGGTTGAGCAATGGTCGTTCAGCCAACAACGGAATCAACTGCTGAGCCGCTTGATCATCTGGCCGACAGGCAGCCACGACTTTGTTGGGTTGATAGTTGCGATAGGTCGCTTGCAACAACGCTTTGAACGCAGGATCAGCGGGATCGCCAATTAGAGCAACTTCGCGTGGTTCAGCAAGCGCAAAATCGGCGGCAGCCAACAAACGCCCAAACGCCCCAGGCAGTTGCAACAATGCACCACTCAAATTCGCCAGCACGGTTTCGGCGTATTGGCGATATTCGTAGCGATCAAGCAGGGTGGCCAAACGCAGCAACACATCAACCGCCACCGAATTTCCGGCAGGCGTAGCATTGTCGTAAAGGTCGCGAGGTCGCGTGATCAACTGCTCATGATCGCTGGCCGTGTCGAAAAAGCTGCGCTGTTGTGCATCCCAGAAGCGCTCAGTCATGCTTTCGGCCAATTCAATCGCCACTTGCAGCCAGCGCAGATCAAAGGTTGCCTCGTACAAGGCCAGCATGCCATCGGCAACACAGGCATAATCTTCGAGGTAGCCCTTGAATTTAGCCTGACCATCTTTGTATGAACGATACAGTTGGCCATTTTGATAGAGCTTGCTGGTAATAAATTCAGCGTTGCGAATCGCCGCAGCGCGATAATCGGCATTATCGAGCACATTGGCGGCAAAGGCCAAACTGCGCAGCATCATGCCATTCCACGAAGCCAAAATCTTTTCATCGCGGCCTGGGCGAATGCGCGTATTGCGCTGAGCCAAGAGCGTGGCACGAATTGCGGCGATGCGCTGGGCCAAATCTGCCTCGCTAATGCTCAACTCTTTGGCAACCACGCTAGGATCTTGGGGCACATACAAAATTGTATGACCCTCAAAATTGCCTTCGGGCTGAATATTCCAATACAACTGAGCGAGAGCTGCATCCTCAGGGCTGAGCAATTGCTGAATTTCAGCTACGCTCCAAACATAAAATTTGCCCTCTTCGCCTTCGCTATCAGCATCTTCCGCAGCATAAAAACCGCCATCAGGGCTAGTCATATCGCGCAAAATGTAGTTGATGCTTTCTTCAGCAATTCGCCGATAAAACGGCTCATGGGTGGCTTGGTAGGTTTCGAGATAGAGCTGGCTGAGCAAGGCATTATCGTAGAGCATTTTCTCGAAGTGCGGCACGAGCCACTGAGCGTCGACCGAATAGCGGGCAAAGCCACCGCCAAGCTGATCGTACATGCCGCCGTTGGCCATTGCTTGCAAGGTTTGGGTCACTTGATTGAGCGCATCTTGATCGTCGCTGCGCAGCCAAGTTCGCAGTACCATGCCAAAAATCAAGGCTTGCGGGAATTTCGGCGCACCGCCGTAGCCACCAAAACGCGAATCGAATTGGCTCATTTGGCGTTGAGCCGCCACATTCAATTGGCTTTTGCTCAATTTCACTTGCTCAAGATCGAAGCTCAAAATATCTTCTAAATGCTCACGCATCTGCTCGGCGCTTTGAAACACCTCTTCGCGACGGTCGCGATAGGCTTCGGCCACGCCATGTAGCACCTGTTGAAACGAAGGCATATTGTGGCGCGGCTCTGGGGGAAAGTAGGTTCCACCATAAAACGGTGCACCATCAGGGGTTAAAAAGACCGTCATTGGCCAGCCGCCGTGGCGGGTCATCGCTTGCACAGCGGCCATATACAACGAATCAATATCAGGCCGTTCTTCGCGATCAACCTTGATATTGATAAATAATTCGTTCATGACGGCAGCAGTCGCTGGATCTTCAAACGATTCATGGGCCATAACGTGACACCAATGGCAAGCGCTATAGCCAACACTTAATAAAATTGGTTTATCATCTTGTTTGGCACGTTGCAAGGCCTCTTCACCCCAAGCATACCAATCGACAGGGTTTTCGGCGTGTTGCAACAAGTAAGGGCTAGTTTCATGAATTAAACGATTTGCCATAGCGGCTCCTTAACTAATCTACCAGTAGTATATAGCAGGTCGTGGTGCGAGGAGATTAATGGAATACTAACTTTTTGCGCTCCTTCACCCCCTAGCTCCTACTTAATGAAGATAGATTTTAAGAAATTAAGACCATACCCTCACCCCCGCCCCCTCTCCCACTGCGGCGGGCGAGGGGAGTTCCAAGTTTCATGATCGAGGGATTCCCCCTCGCTCGCTTGGCGGGAGAGGGGGCTAGGGGGTGAGGGTTTAGTCTAATAGATTTATGATAGTTGATGGAGCACTATATATGGACGAAAACGCCTTACCCGACCCAATGTTGCTAACGTGGATGGGCAGTTATACTCATGCCGATTTGCAGCATGTGACCCGTGCCACTCAATTGCTGCATCATTTAGCCCCATTTCGCGATTTGAGCGAGGCAGCAGTGATTGGGCGCTGGTTCACATGGCTCTTGATGCTGGAACATCACACATTAACCTATCTCGATTTGAATATTGAGCAAGCCCAGCGCTATTGGCGTGGATTACGGGCGGTCGCCGAAAATCGTTCTGCCGCCACATCGCCACTGGGCCAAGCCTTGGGCGATTTTGTGGGCAATTTGCCACGCCTACCTGCCTTCAGTAGCAGCGATTTAATGCTCGTCAGTTTGGCAATTGGCCATACGCTCGATGGTTTGGCATGGCGTTATAGTTGGCAACGCCAAAATAGCGAGCCAGCCGCCAGCTCGTTGTTAGATGCGATGGGGCGTTCGAGTGGCATGTATACTGCGTTGACCTTGCTCAGTGGCTTGCGCGGTTGGCGTTTATCTGAGGTATTGCTGCAGCATCCGGCGCGGCGTTGTATTAAAGTGGTCGAGGCGGTTGCAGGCACGTTGCGCCTCCAACCAACCTCGGCCTTACCCGATAATTTGTGGCAAGCACTGGAGCAAGCCTTCAATCCGCTTGAAACGCGCTGGGCCGATTATCGTCAAACCAGCGGTCTACTATTGCAGCGCTACCAAACATGGCTCGCCAGCGAACAACCTATTGCCGACGCAAACGCTGAGTGAGCGACTGATAAAAATGGGCTTGGGGATAAACATGGGCAAAACGGCAAATCTCTTGAGCACGCGTGACCTCAATCAGATCATCAGGCTCAATTGGAAACGACCACTGCCCATCAAGGCTAATAATTGTCGGATGATGGCGGGCCAGCGTCCAACTAATTTTGGTATCTGGCGGTAGCACGAGGGCTGGCAAACTGGTTAAGTGGCCAGCCACCGTCACCAACAATAACGAATCGGAGCGCGGGTCGAGCACTGGGCCGCCTGCCGCCAAGGCATAGGCAGTTGAGCCAGTTGCGGTTGAAACCAAAACCCCATCAGCCCGATAGCTCGTCAGTGGCATATCATCGATGGCAACCGAAACATGGACTACTCGTGCGACATCACGCCGCGACAGCAACACCTCGTTCAAAGCCAGATCATTAAAAATCTCTTGGCCTTGGCGTAGAACTCGTGCTCGGACCAACGTGCGCTGATCGTACCAACCACCGCTGTTAAGCAACACCTCTAAGCCTTCATAGACCGATTCTTCAGTAACTTCGGCCATAAAACTCAGGTGGCCCATCGCCACCCCCAAAATCGGCATATTATGGGTGATGCCAATTCGGGCGGCGCGGAGTACCGTGCCATCGCCACCAAGCGCCAACATCAATTGGCATGGCGCGACCAGATCTGGCTCATCGCGGGCACTTTGCGATGTGCCTAGCCACACACTTAACCCTCGTTCGCCCAACCAAGCCGCAATTCGTTCCCCTGCTTGGGCTGTTGCAGGCGCAAGCGGATTATACAAAACGCCAATTGTGTGCATAGCGCCTCCTGTGGTGGCCATTCTGCGCTGCATCATAACACACTCACCGAGCGCTGTCCTACGCTGCTAGCTATTTAGCTTGATGGCTGATTACCCATTCAACTGCTCCAATCACCAACTCTGGTTGGTCGAGATGGATGTAATGTCCACTAGTTTCAGCTATCTGATGTTGGCTGTTGCTCGAAAGCTGAGCTAATTCCTGCTGCAAGCTATCCCACGTCTGTTCAAATTCCGCTGGCATGGTGTTATCAGCAATCCCACGGGTTAACACCACCAACGGAAGATCCTTAAGTGATTGCGGAGCTTGAGCTTGATTCAGATCTTTGGTTATCGCTGCTAAGGCCGCATCCATCGCGCTACAGGTGCTGGTTTGGTATAGGCTAGCAGCAATCGAGGCTTGGGCTGGTTGCGGCAATTTGGCATAGGTCGTTTGTGATTGCTCAAACAGCTTTGTCAGCCGAATAATCCCAAATGGAGCCAACGCATCACAGGCTTGCATCGACTGACGCATAACTGCAAATGGGTCTTCATCAAGCTGTGATTGACGTTGGCGTTGTTGTTCATGCGATGAATCGACCAGCACCAATCCAACAACTTGTTCAGGGTAGCGCTGGGCATATTCGCGCACATACACCCCCCCAGCCGAATGGCCAACCAATACATATGGTGCTGGTACGTTGGCGTGATTCAGCAGTTCATGCAAAGTTTCGGCAATCGAAGCCCGATCAGCCTTGTCGGCCACAGCTGCGCTCCAGCCCATGCCAACCCGATCGTAGGCACACACTCGATATTGTTCAGCTAAGGCTGGTTGGACTAAGCCCCAAACATCAGCACCATCGCCTAAGCCAGATTCAAGCACGATCGTTGGGCTGCCACTGCCCATACAAATTAGCCGCATCGCATGGCCATTGACCATAATTTGCTGCTCAGCTGGCAAAAATCGTTGGCGATCACGCTGGCTGGCCCAGCGCTGAAACGCCCAGCCGCCGATCAACAAGCCAATCATCAACAGACCAATCCAACCGAGCCAGCGCCCAATGCGTCGCAAGAGCGAACGTTTTTGTGGTTTTATCTTCATGATTATTCCTTGGCTAACGATAGAGGTCAACTATAGCCAAGAAATACCCAAACCACAGGGTTAATCAGGGTGAAATCGACTCAGCAATTAGAGCTATAGCCGCATCGATCTTCAGGCCGCTGAGTATCTATAATTCGATCGCATAACCCCAAAAAGCCCTTCATAAATGAATGAAGGGCTCAACGATAAAAGTTTATGAGATTCTACGATAGGTGGTTCCCCCCTCGCCGCGCGTGCGGGAGAGGGGGCTAGGGGGTGAGGGCATGCTAATCGACAGTCAATTCCATTCCATCATTGTTAAACCCTACCCTTGAAAGGTTAGACAGTGAGCCGAACTAACTACCTAATTCATCGTCATCGTCGCCATCGTCGCTATCGACATCATCGAGGCTCATTTCGTCGAGATCTTCTTCCTCTTCCTCGCCCATTTCATCAACTTCATCATCGTCATCGCCATCGAAATCGTAGCGCAACGAATAATCGCGAACGTATGGCCGGAAGGCTCCCATATCGCCGCTGAGCTTGCCAGGGAACGAAATTTTGGTGCGTTGTGATGGGTGTTGGAAGGTTTCGCGAATCACAATCCGCACTTGACCATTTTCGATATGCGCGATGGCTGCGGCATATTTGTTGCCACCATCGATCAATTCAGCTAAGCGTTGAGCAAGTTTTGGCTCAATCCGCCCAATTAAAATCCCATCGCTGGTGTAGGCATTCAACAAGCGGCCTTCGTGGCGCAACTCAACGATCTCGCCGCTACCTAATTGACTTACCAAACCTGGATTAGCGAGATTCGTCAGCGTGGTAATGCCGGTTTTGCCAGTTTCGCTGACAAACAAGCGCAAATCGACCAATTCGCGGCTGCGTTGATTGGTTTTGCCTTCGCTGCTCAATAATGGAGTCAGCTTATCGATATTGCGACGGGCAATAATATTGCTTGGGGCAAGTTTTAAGGTCTTTTGATAGGTTTCAAGCGCTTCAGCATAACGATTTACTTCTTGCAAAGCCTTGCCTAAACGATTATAGGTTTCAGGATCTTCAGCAAGTTCAATAGCTTTACGATTCAATTCAATTGCCGATTCCCACTGATTATTAGCAGCTTCACTAATCGCTTGATCGATTAAACGATTACGAATGCGCATCTTATCATCTTGCTTGGACACTGAGTTCCTCCAGGCTTTAATCACACAGAACGGACGCAGTTCACACCGCATCCGCTCAAACCAATCCTAAAAACCATCGATTTACTAAACGTCGAACTTCAAGGCCACAATCAGGCCGATAAATCCAATAAAGTTATTGATCGAGTGCGCCAAAACTGCACTCCATAGATTGTTGGTGTAGTGGTAAACCAAGGCCAAAATCGCCCCACCAAGAAAAATCGGAATCAAGAGGGCAATATAACCAGTCGTAACTCCAAAGGCATGCGGCAGGGCAAATAGAATGCCACTGAGCACAACCCCCCAGGTAACCCCAAGTTTTTGGCGGATCGCCCGAAAAGCGTAGCCGCGAAAAAAGACTTCCTCTAAAAATGGCCCAATAATCACTACAAACAAACCAAATAAGCCAATTTGTAGATTACTAGCCTCTTTAAAAGGGCCGATCAACTGTGCTTGTTGATCAGGGCTGCTATCTAAAGCTTTGCTAATCACCCCTGAAATAAAGTTGGTCACTAAGAAACTGATGCCTGCAATAAAGCCAAACCCTAAAGCAACCCCCAGTTTTTTGCGATTCAGGCCAAACCATGCTAGGGGCAACTTGCGCAAAATATTGACCCGCAAGATGCTGGCTAAAGTAAAACCTAAGCCCAAGGTTGGAGCATTGAGCAAAATAAAGGTTGGGTCATTCAATAAGCCTTGGATTTGCTCCAAATCGCTTAATCCATTGGCCAGCATGTAAGCAACCATGATGATCACTTGCAACAGGACTGCCAGCAAAAAACCAAAAATCAAATCTGGCAATACCCAGTAGGCCATTGGCGTGCGACTGTTGCCTTCCTCTGAGCCTGGAACTGCCGCACCAGTTGACGGCACCTGATAGCCATAATCTGCTGGATACCAACCAGGTTGAGCCATGGGTTGTTGCGGCTGCATAGGCGGAGCAACTGGCGGTTGCGGTACGCCACCAAGCGCCTTCAACACAGCATCGTTGCGTTCACGTTGGGGATCATCGTTGCCATAACTCATTTATGCACCTATTGCTAGCGTTTCGCCGATCAGATCGCCACCCAACCACCATGGGCGAGTTTCAGTGACGTGAATGTTGACCACTTTGCCATACCAATCGCCTGCGGCCTCAAAAAAGACCAATTTGTTGTTGCGATCGCGGCCACGCCATTTGCCTTTGGTGAATTCCTCAACCAAAACTTCAACCTCGTGCCCCAAGCATGCTTCGTTGCGCTCGGTGGCAATCCGTTCTTGCAAGCGTTCAAGCGCAATTCGGCGATATTGCTTTTCGCCATGTTCAACTGCTAAGGCTGGGTCAAGCTCCATATCAGCAGCTTTGGTGCCTGGGCGCGAGGAGTAAGCGGCAATATGCACTTTATCAAACCGAATGTTTTCAACCATCTCCAAGGTGCGCTCAAACATTTCACGAGTTTCGCCCGGATGCCCAACAATAATATCGGTTGATAATGATACGTTTGGGATAATCTCGCGAATTCGTTCGATCAATTTGGTATATTTAGCCACGGTATAGCCGCGCTTCATCACTTTGAGCAATTGATCGTCGCCTGCCTGAATTGGCAAGTTAATATCAGGCATGATTTTGGGCAAGCGGGCAATCGTATGCAACAATTTTTCGCTCATAAAGGCTGGATGCGAGGTCAAAAAGCGTAAGCGAACTAAACCTGGGGTTTCATGCAAATATTCTAACAAATCGGCAAGGTCAGGTCGCCCAGGCAAATCGTGGCCGTATGAATCGACAATTTGGCCCAGCAAGGTAATTTCTTTAGCACCACGGGCACAAATTCGCCGCACTTCTTCAGCAATTTCTTCCATTGGGCGCGAACGCTCTTTACCACGGCGCAATGGAATTACACAATAAGCACACGACATATTACAGCCATAATTAATTGGCACATGCACATTGACTGGCGGCACTTGCCAATCAGCCACGGGCAAGGCTGGTTCGTCAAGCTGGTAAATTGGGTTAGGCGCTAAGGCCAAGACCTCATCAACTGCCGATGGCGAAACAAAATGGTCAACCATTGGCAACTTTTTCTTAAAGATCGATTGATTGTTTGGGCCGACCATACAGCCCCACAGCACAATTTTGGTATCGGGCCGCTCTCGTTTGATCCGTTGAATATCGGTAATTTTGCCGATAATCTTTTCTTCAGCATTGGCCCGCACTGAGCACGAATTTAATACAATAAAATCGGCATCTTCAGCTTGCTCAGCAGGAGTATAACCTACCCCTTGCAGCGCCGATTCAAGTCGCTCTGAATCAGAGACGTTCATTTGGCAGCCAACTGTCCATACAAAATAGCGATTTCGTTCCATAACCCTACAACCTTTATGTCGTTAATAGCAAAAGTCGCAGCATTATAGCCTATCAAGCAGGCCATCGCAACCGTCGCAAGCGTGAGATCAAGCCAACCGCACCAACTATTGGCGTGTTTGTATTGTGCCACGATTTTGCAACCAGACACCAAATTAAGATATTAACGAATGCTCAGAATTCCAATCCGATACGAACCATCATCTAACTGGCCTTCTATTGCCAATTGCAAGGGCTGCACATAGTGATTGATCGCCGGAGCAATGAGTCGCAATTCATATTCCCCCACTGGCAGATCGAAGTGTTCAAATTGTTGGCGATGCTCGTAGGCTTGGGTTGGCAGTATTTGGCGTAAATCAAGGCTTGATTCTGCTTGCCAAACCACAGCCTGAGTAGCATCGCGCAATTGCCAAATCAACGGCCAGCGCTCATAAATCGGAGCAACACCAGCATTTTGCCAAGTACTTTCGATCTGGAGTTGCTGGTTATCGATGGCAAGTTTGATCGTGGTTGGGGCATAGCGATAGCCCGCTAATTTGCCCGCCATAATAAAATTCTGCGTATCAGCATTCGTCCACTTGCTGGTTTGCTCAGGACAATTAACTGGATCACGCCAGAAATCCCATGGGCTTTCACGATAGGGCTGGGCAAAATTGCCGTTGCTCACATACGAAATATGATACGAAATGACTTGGGTTTGGGCCGCCAAAAACTGGCCGCTATAATCGCGTTCGCCATATTCGCCAATCATCTCGCTAAAAATCGGTGCTACTTTCCAACGCTCAGCCACCAAGGGGCCAATTGCTTGGCCATCAACCATAATATCACTTTGAATTAATTGATCGATATTGGCCATTTGCTCAGGCATGCCCAAGGCATCGCGGGTGATGCTCCAATAGGGTTGCTTAGTCATGGCGTAGTAAAAGACAGGATTATTGCTCAACGGAATCGAAAGCAGAAAATGCGGGCCGAGGTGGGTATGCCAAGCATCAACCAGCCAGCGTGCTGTGCTTTCGCTGGCCCACATCACATGGTTTTTATCGGCATTCCATGGCAAATAGCCTTCACCATAACGGCCATAACTGCGCATCTGCACGCCCAAAATCCGCTGATCGCCCGCAAATTCCGCCACAAAGGCAGCCAGCAAAGCTTCAAGTCGGGCTTGCACAAACGGATGATTATAATTGGGATACCAATCGCCTTCAAAGCTTGCGCCAAATTCAGGCTGTTGCAAGTAATTTGGTAAAAACGGGCCATTATTGCTAGGCCCAGCACTTGCCCCCAAACCCAACCAAACCCGCTGGCCCTTCTGCTCAGCTGTATCAAGCAATTCATGAATTTCGCGCCAATCGTAGTCATTTTCGCTTGGCTCAAGTTCGGCCCATGTCCAGCGATCATAGCGTTCGCGATTCGAAATCAATTCGCTAGGACAGATCATGGTTTGGCCGCGCCATTGATACAAGCCTCTGCCAGGATTAGCCACCTCAGCCTGTTCCAACGCGATAACCGTCGGGGTGAATGTTTGCCAAACAAGCCTATTTTGGGGCCGCAAAAGATACCATGTCAAGCCAAATCCTGCTACAATCAATAGCACAAACAACACTCTAAACCATCGCATTGCCCAATCCTTTGTACCGATCGCGGTTGTCCCATCGTCGAAGCTGATCGATCACACTACCATTGTTATGAAGGGTTTCCATGCCAACCATTCTTGCTGTTGATGACGATACCACGGTTTGCGCCTTGATTCGCCATTTCTTGGGCGCTGATTATACAATTTTAACTGCCTCAAGCGTCAGCCAAGCGCTGCTGTTGCTTGAAACAAGCATTCCCGACCTATTATTAATTGATGAATTGCTGCCAGATATGCGTGGCCATGAGTTTTGCCAGAGCCTTGAGCATAACCCGCGCCTGCGCCAAATTCCGCGCATTATGATGTCGGCCTCGACTCATTACATCGTGGCAGGCACGCCCAATGTGCTGATGTATATTCGCAAGCCTTTTCGCCGTGAACAATTGTTGATGGCAGTTAGCGATGTACTTGGGGAGTGAAGAAGAACATAGAGCAAAGAACATAGTTGAAGTAGGGTACAGGTTTTAGGGGCTAGGGATCAGAAAATTATTTGTGAAATTCGTGGAATTCGTGGCTAAAAATCTTCGCGACCTTCGTGTTCTTCGCGGTTTCAAACCGTCGCGAATCATTATAAAAAATGCTGTGTTAGATCGACGATTAATCTAACACAGCAGCATGCGAATCGGCTTACTTAACGCGATATGGCTCGAAGCGATGGGCAAATTGGCGGGGCACTGCACCACGCAAGGTTGTGCCTTCAGCGCCAAATTCTTCGCTTTCAATCATCCCACGTTCGTGCCAAAGCGCCACTAGCTCGTTGGCTCGATAGGGAATCATTACCTCGAATTTAACCATGCGCTCCATCAACATCTGTTCAATCGCCGTTTGCAAGCGATCAATTCCAATGTTTTGTTGGGCCGAAATCGCCACCCAGCGATCGATCGGCAAGCCCAATTCAGTGATCATGCGCACAATTTCGGCATCGCTGGGACTATCAATCTTGTCGATTTTGTTGAACACGGTCAGAATTGGTTTATCCTGAACTTTGAGTTCGCTGAGCGTATCGATCACAGTTTTGAATTGTTCTTCGACATTGGGATGAGTCAGATCCAACACGTGCAACAAGACATCGGCTTCGGCAATTTCTTCTAGGGTTGCGCGAAAAGCAGCGACCAAGGCGGTTGGCAAGCGTTGAATAAACCCGACCGTATCGGTCATCAAAACTGCACGGCCACCAGGCAAAGCCACTTTGCGCGTGGTTGGGTCAAGTGTGGCAAACAACATATCGGCGGCCAGTACATCGGCTTGAGCCAAACGATTGAGCAAGGTTGATTTGCCAGCGTTGGTGTAGCCAACCACCGAAATAATTGGCAAGCCCGATTCTTGGCGGTTTTGGCGATACAACTCGCGATGACGATGCACATCAGCCAATTGTTCTTTCAACAAGGCGATGCGTTTGCCAATAATCCGTTGGTCACTTTCAAGCTGGGTTTCACCAGGCCCGCGCAAACCAACCCCGACCCCCGAGCCGCCACCACCACCGCCAGATTGACGCTCAAGGTGAGTCCAAGCGCGACGCAAACGGGGCAGCAAATAATCGTATTGCGCCAACTCCACCTGTAAGCTACCTTCGCGAGTGCGGGCATGTTGGGCGAAAATATCCAAAATCAAAGTGGTGCGATCGATCACTTTAACTTTAATTGCTTCTTCGAGGTTGCGGGCTTGCGAAGGCGAAAGCTCTTCATCGAAAATCACCACATCATAGGGTGTTTCCGAACGCAAATCGGCGACTTCGCGCACTTTACCTGGCCCGATATAGGTTTTGGGATTGGGATGATCGAGCTTTTGCGAAACCGTGCCAACCACCTCAAGGCCAGCAGTATCAGCCAATAAAGCCAATTCATCAAGTGAATCGTCGATGTGCCAAGCTTCGCGATTATTATAAATATCGCCCCCGACTAATAGGGCGCGTTCCTTGGGTTTGGCGGTGACATGCATCCGTTCACGGACAGAATTACTCATAGATCTCCTTAAATTTCGTGACCACAGCGTAAATTGCGACAAAACAACAACTCTGATCTTTTACCATAACTTTATCATTTGGGTTCCGCCTTTCACCAAGGAATCGCTGTGGTTGCTCTTTGCTCATACTTTAGCATAGGTTGGGCCATGGCTCATCCCTCGCACGACTGATTTTGCTATGCGATAATGGCTCCAATTGTGTGACGCAAGGAGGCGTAGCGATGACTGAACAAATCCATTATCGAACCTGCCCGCTGTGTGAGGCGATGTGTGGCTTGGCAATTACGGTTGCCGACAATGCAGTCAGGCAAATTCGTGGCGATCAGGCTGATCCGTTTAGCCGTGGACATATTTGCCCCAAAGGCAGTGCACTTGGCGATATTCACCATGATCCCGATCGGTTACGTCAGCCGCTTCAACGCCGAGCTGATGGCTGGCATCAAATTGATTGGGATGAGGCGTTTGATTATGCCGCTACCCAATTAAAACAACTTCAGGCTCGCTACGGCCCCGATGCAATCGCCATTTATCAGGGCAATCCTTCAGTTCATAATCTGGGTACGGCCTTGGGTGCTGGGGCATTTGTCCGCAGTTTGCGCACCAAAAACCGTTTCTCGGCTAGCTCAGTCGATCAATTGCCCCATCAGTTGGTGGTTTATCACATGTATGGGCATCAATTAATGTTGCCTGTGCCGGACTTGGATCGAACTCAATTTTTGTTGATTTTCGGCGCAAATCCGGCAGTCTCGAATGGCAGCATTATGAGCGTCCCCGATATCAAACGCCGTTTGAAAGCAATTCAGCAGCGCGGCGGCCAGATTGTGGTGTTTGACCCACGCCAAACCGAAACGGCCCAATTAGCTGACCAACATTATTTTATTCAACCTGGCAGCGATGGTTTGGTATTGGCAGCGCTGATTCATACTATGCTCAAAGAAGGTTGGGCTAAGCCTGATCGGCTGGCTGGCTTTACCAAGGGGCTTGATCAGCTTGAATTCCTGTTCGAACGATTTAGCCCAACGGTAGTCGCCGAGGCAACAGGAGTAGCAGCGGATACGATTTTGCAACTAGCTCATGATTTTGCCCATGCTAGCAGCGCTGTTTGCTATGGCCGGATTGGGGTTTCAATTCAGCAGTTTGGCACGCTCAGCCAGTGGCTCATTCAAGTTCTCAATATCATTACTGGCAACTTGGATCGTGAGGGCGGTTCAATGTTTACCACGCCAGCCTTCGATACCTTGCCACTTGGCAGTAAAGGCAATGTTGGGCGTTGGCATACCCGCGTGCGCCAGTTGCCCGAATTCGCTGGGGAACTGCCCTCAGCCGCTTTGGCCGAAGAAATCTTGACCCCAGGCGAAGGCCAAATTCGGGGGTTAATCACCTCGGCGGGCAATCCAGTGCTTTCTACTCCCAATGGGCAACAACTTGATCAGGCCTTGGCTGGACTTGATTTTATGCTCTCGATTGATTTTTATGTAAATGAAACGACGCGCCATGCTCATTTGATTTTGCCACCGAGCTCGCCCTTGGAGCATGATCATTATGATGTGCTGTTTCACAATTTGGCAATTCGTAATACCGCCAAATATAGCCCGGCGCTATTTGAGATCGATCAGTATGCTCGCCACGATTGGCAAATTTTCGGCGAATTAACCCAGCGCATGAGCGAAAAAGAGGATCGAATTTTTCCACCAAAAGCCATGCTTGAGCGTGGGTTACGATCAGGGCCATATGCTATCCAGCTCAGCGAATTAGCCCAACAACCGCATGGCATCGATCTTGGACCATTGCAACCACGCCTGCCTGAGCGGCTTTTTACCGAAGATAAACAAATTCAGCTTGTACCACCAGCAATTGCCAGCGATTTGGATCGGCTAGCCGGATTGTTGCAACAAGTGCCAACCAAACAACTGCGCTTGATTAGTCGCCGACAACTGCGCAGCAACAATTCATGGATGCACAACAGCCAACGCTTGGTCAAGGGCGATGATCGTTGTACCTTGCAAATCCACCCATCCGATGCAGCCCAACGCCAGCTAACCCATGGTCAACACGTCAAACTCAGCTCGCGAGTAGGCACGATTGAGGTTGCACTTGAAGTCAGCGAGTTAATGATGCCGGGCGTGGTTAGTTTGCCGCATGGCTGGGGGCATCGCTATCCTGATACCAAAATCCAGATCGCCCAAGCCCACGCTGGCAGCAGTATCAATGATTTAACCGACGATCAGGCGATCGATCCATTAAGTGGCAATGCCGCTTTGAACGGAATTGTGGTAGAAGTTGAAGCTATAGGGTAGGGGTCAGGGGCTAGGTTACCGAAACCGCAAAGAACACGAAGCGACGAGGGACTGGATGTCAGAGTTCAGGGGCTAGGTGTAATGGTTTATAGCATTAAACTCATCATTAATGCCCTCACCCCCTAGCCCCCTCTCCCGCCGAGCGAGGCGAGGGGGAACGACTGTATTATAAAGGGTGGAACACCCCTCGCCTGCCGCAGTGGGAGAGGGGCTGGGGGTGAGGGCAGGTTACAATTAGTTGTTAAGCTAATGAACCATTCCATATAGCCTGTAGCCATTCACCCTCTGCGCCTCTGCGTTAAACGCTGATCCCCAGTCCCTGACCCCTAAGCTCAACTATGCCCTATGTTCTATGTTCTTTGCTCTATATTCGTTCATCCCTCGACGGTGGTTGGGCGTAATTGTGGTTGCAGCATATCGCGGGCTTGTTGCAAGCGTTTATAGACATTGGCTAGCGAAATGCCTTGATGCTGAGCAATCGCATCGCAAGACATATCATTGTAGAGCCATAACGAAAACGTGCTATTCAAACGTGGCGATAGCGCTTGCAAAGCTTGATTGATCGTTTCATAGACTTCGCGCTTCAACAAAGCTGTTTCGGGCGAGGGTGTTGCGCTATGTGGCATGTTGTCATCATTGCCCAGTAGGCTATCGAGCGGTTGCAGGCGCTTGAGTTCGCGTTGTTGTTGGCGATGAATATCGATGCAAATGTTGTAGGCCATGCGCATGAGCCAGGCCTTGGCGTTGGTAATTTTATAGGCATGGCGCGGCAATGATTCCCATGCTTTGAGCACCAAACGGCTTAATGCCTCATCGGCATCGTGGGTGTTGCCATGCATCCAAACCAAACATTGCTGTGACAGTTCAGTGTGGTACAAACTATACAACTCCCAAATGGCTGCATGTTCGCCTCGGCAAATTTGTTCGACGAGTTGTAATGCCACTGTTTCGCTGTGATGGTTTTGATTCCGAACTTCGCTGTTCATAGCTCATCCTTCATTCACTATCTATTGAATATCCGCTACAAGGTCTGCTACAATTCACAGCATAGCGGCCCAGCGTTTCAAAATCGTTTTATTGGAGATGTAGCTCCGTGAATGTCACGCATCAGCCTGATGATTCGGCTCAATCGGTGCCAAGTTTACGGATTCACGTTTTTGGTGGCTTGCGGATCTTTATCGACAATCAACGCATTAGTGATCTAGCAACTCGCAAAGTGGAAGCACTGCTGATCTACCTTGTAGTCAATCCTTACCCCCACGAACGTGAGGTTTTGGCACAATTGTTATGGAATGATTTATCGGCGGAACGCACGGCGGGCAACTTACGCCTTACTCTCAATCAATTACGTAAAGTTATGGACCCGTTTATCGAGGTCACACGCCATACGATCGGGTTGCATCCCCAAGCCCGTTATTGGCTCGACCTCCAACATTGCACCCAAATTTTTGAGAACCCAGCTAGCCCAACCAATGAATTAGCCAGCGCCATCGAGCATTATCAAGGCGATTTTCTCAATGGGTTTTATCTCCGCGATGCCGATGGCTTCAGCACGTGGCAACTTCAACAGGTCGAATATTGGCGACAACAAGCGCTGGTAGCGATTCGCCGCCTAATCGAACGCTATACGGTGGTGAGCAACTACAACGAAGCGATTCGCTGGCTTCAGCGCTTGGTTACCCTCGATGAATGTGATGAACTGGCCCATCGCCAGTTGATGTTGCTATTAATGCGCACAGGTCAACGTCACACTGCCCTGCGCCAATATCGGTTGCTTGAGCAAGTGTTAGAGCGTGAGTATGGATTAAAACCCGAGCCAGCCAGCGAGGCCTTGCAACGCCAAATTTTGGCAACACCCGCCCAACGTCCGCAGCGCCTGATTCGGCCAACCCCAATGCTCTATGGTCGCCAAGCCGAGCTCGAACGCATGACCCATTGGCTGGCAGCTGAACGCAACCAATTGCTGACGATTATGGGTGCTGGCGGGAGCGGCAAAACTCAATTGGCCCTGACCTTTGGCTGGAAGGTGGTTAACGAATATTTGGGGGCTTCGAGTAACGGGGTTTTTTATATTTCCTTGGTCAGCGCCGATCAACAGCCGCAGCTCTTAGATGCTGAACCTGTTTTGTTGGCGATCGTCCAAGCCTTGACCCTGCCGCCACCTCGCACCAACGACATTGTTGAACATCTGATTCTCCAGTTGCAACAGCATGAATTGATCATCATTATTGATAATGGCGAATTGTTGGCGACCAGTGCTCGCTTAGCATTAAGCAGTCTGATTCAACATATTCCGCAATTGCGCTTAATTATTGGCTCGCGCGAGCGCATGCGCCTGCAAAACGAATATGTATTGGAATTAGCAGGCTTGGCCTATCCCCAAATTAATGATGATTCAGGCTATTCGCCGTTGTTGGCTGAGCAACTTCAACATTTTGCAGCAGTCGATTTATTTGTGCATTGTTTGCAGCGTCAAGGCAAATCGGGCGATTTGGCTGATTATGGCCATGCTGATCGTCAAGCGATTGGCCAAATTTGTCAGATGGTCCATGGTTTACCGTTGGCAATTGAATTGATTGCGCCATGGATGACCATTCGCAGCGGCAATGAAATTGTCGCAGCACTTAGCCACGATATGCAGCTGTTTCATAGTGATGTGGTCGATATTCCAACCCGCCATCGCAGCATTCAGGCTGCCTTTGATTATTCGTGGCAATTGCTCGATCCACATGAACAGGCTTGTTTAGCTCGCTTGGCGGTATTTCCGAGTAGCTTTAATGCTGAAACCGCCACAATCATTGCCGAGGTTGATTTGAACGTGTTGGCCAATTTACGGGCCAAATCGTTGCTTACGCTTGAAATTTTACAACAACAAACCCGCTATGCCTTGCACCCATTGCTGCATCAATTTGCCCAAACCAAGCTCCAAACCTTGGCCGCCGATCAACAAACGCTGTATCAACGCCATGCCCGCTATTTCGGCCAATTTAGCCGCCAACAAGAGCAATTAATTCATGGCAACGCCAGCCAACAAGGCTTAATGTTCTTAGAACAAGAGCTTGATAATATTCGAGGTGGTTGGCTCTGGGCAGTTCAAGCTCAACAAATTCATATTTTAGGCGATTATTGTATTGCTTTACACGATTTCTTTGCGATTCGCAACCGTGAGATCGAAGGTCAACAGCTTTTTGCTCCAGCCGCAGCGTTATTAAACACAATTGAGCATCAGGATGTTGAGGCTGAGATCGTTTTAATTGTAGTGCGAATTGTTTCGTGCTATGCTGAGTTTCATTATATTTTGGGCGAATTAGCACTTTCTGAGGCATTATTGCAGCAATGTATCGATGTCTTGTATCGAATGCAATTGCAGAATGTGGCTGAATTGCTGTTTATTTATAAGCAACTCGGGGTAATTACCCAACGCCGAGGCGAATATACCCGCGCCCTCGATTTGTTACAACGCTGTTTAGTTCAAGCTGAAAGCGTCAATGATCCAATTAAAGTCAGTGATACATGGTTATCAATTGGCGCGGTGTTGTTGGCGCAAGGCAATTGGCAAGCTGCCGAACAAGCTTTTCAGACCTGTAGCACTCACTATCAAGCTCAAAAACATCTGTGGGGGTTATGCCATAGCCAGCGCTTTTTGGGGGTGGTAGCACTGGCACAAGCTCATTATGATCTAGCGCAACATCATTTTGAGGCCAGCCTTGATTTGGCCTACCAACTCAAAACACCGCTCGGCGAGGCATTAATTCGTGATCAAATGGGCATGTTGGCGCTACGCCGCGAAGATTTTGCCCAAAGTGCGGGCTATTTGCACAAAGCCTTTGCCATTTTTCAAGAATTAGGGGTTGAGGCCATGATTGGGCGAGCAGCGATTCACCTAGCCCAGCTCGAATTGGCCCAACGTAATTTTCAATATGTGCAGCCATGGTTGGCGCGGGCGATTATGGTAGCCCAGCAACGCCAAGAAATCCCGTTATTACTCGAATGTTATGCGACGGTTTTGCAATTTTGGGCGGCGGTTTGTGATGGCGAGCCAAGCCATTGGTTTAAACTATGGCATAGCCTGAGCCAGCATCCAGCCTGTAGTGCCGAAACCAAAAGCTTGCTAAATCGTTTACAGTTACACCAACATTTCACAGGCCAAATCAGGCCAACGGTTGAGATTGAACTGTCAGGAATTGAACGCTATGTAGCCCTTTGCTTAACCCAAATTGAGCAAAGCCAGAGTATTGCGGTTTATTAGGAGGAATATTCATGGATATGGTCGATTTCGTCCAAACCCTCGTCGATGACCCAAGCCGTTTAGCCTCGTTCAAGCAAAATCCTCAGGGCTTTTTACAACAACTAGGGCTTGGTCAAAAACTCGCCAAATCAGACCCAATTCAAGAAGTTACCACCGTGATGACCCTGCGCAGTCTTGGTACGGTTGTGCAGGAGGAAACCCAAGCCTATCAAGATATTCCGGTCACAGTTTCATCGTATATGAATGTATTTATCGAAGCCGCCGATAAATCCAAAGATTATAATGTGACCTGTTGGTTACTCAATCATAGCTATATGATCGAAGATGATAATGGTAATCCTTATTTTGATTTGCATGTCTGCTATGTTGACCCAAATGACCCCGATGATATGCCCCAAGTCTTTTATATTCGCAGCAAAAACCAAATCGAACAACCAACCTACAATTGTGCCAATATCCCAATTGAATTACATATTCCGGCCAATAATTATATTTTGGTTGGTAGAACTCGCCCAGTTCATACGAAATTAACAAATTTTGTCTATCATCGCCAAAGAGATGATCAACCACCATTATTTGAAATCTCCTTTGATGAGCAACCAACTTAGTATGGTGTCGGCAGTGAAACAAGGCTCGCTCACAATTGTTGGCACAGGCATCACCATGATCGCCCATTTAACCAATGAAGCTCATGCTTGGATCAGCAAGGCCGACCAAACCTTTTATTTGGTTATGCATCCATTGGCTGATGAATGGATTCACAAGCTCAATCCGCAGGCTGAATCCTTAGCCCATTTTTACCAAGCCGATCAGTCACGCGAACAGGTTTATGCAGCAATGGTCGAGCATATTTGGGCTGCAGTGCGGCAAGGTTTGCGGGTTTGTGTGGCATTTTATGGCCATCCCAGCGTCTTTGTAACCCCAACCAGCGATTTAGTGCAGCGCGGTCAGCGCGAAGGCCTGCGGGTCAACATATTACCTGGCATTTCAGCCGAGGCTTGTTTGTTTGCCGATTTGGCAATCGACCCAGGGTTACATGGCTATCAAAGCTATGAGGCTAGCGATTTTTTGGTGCGTCCGCGGCGCTTCGACCCCAGCACGCCCTTGGTTTTATGGCAAATTGGAGTGATTGGCTATTTCAAGGTCGTGCACGATCAGCTTGATTCACGAGCTGGTTTAGCCCGTTTGGTCGCGCATTTACAAGCATTCTATCCTGCTCGCCATGAAGTTACGATCTATCAAGCGGCAATTTTGCCAATTGAAGAGCCAAGCATTCGCCGCGTACTGCTCAAAGATTTGGCTGAACAGCCCGTTTCGGCCTATGCCACCTTGTATGTGCCAGCCTATGGCGAGGCCCAGCTTGATCAAACACTAGCCCGTGAGTTTGGTTTGATCTAGTTCTGAAGGGGCCAGCAGCCAGCGGTCAGGGGCTAGTTCGAACTGCAAAAGCCATGAACCATCGTTTTCATGGCTTTTGCAGTTAAATTTCATCCCGTATCCCGCATAATTGCTCCTTGACTCTGCCATTGTGTCAGGCTTTATGGTCAATCCATAAAACATATTGATGTTACAAGGAGCAATACAATGGCAACTCAAGCGCCAGCTAAGCCAGCCCAAGCGCAGCGATCGTGGCTAATGAAACTATTAAGTCATCGCGGGGTTCAACTAACGCTTTTTTTGTGGATTGTAGGCCATGGTCTAATTATCATGTTAACTAACGGCGCATTACCGTTTGATCGGCCAGCCTTTGCCGAGATTCCCTTTCCGCTTCAGATGCTAGCCCCCAGTGTGATGATGCTAGAAATATTTGTGCTGATGGGCTTGGGCTATATGCTGACCCGTAATCGTCCAGTCATCGATGTAGCGGCGCGTGCCCCTGAACGCAGCCAAGCCCTGCGGGAAACGCTTGGTTTAGTAGCGTATGCCATATTTGGCCAAGCGTTGGGCTGGGTTTTAGGGCCACTGTTGGGATTTCAGCCATTTAGTTTTCATTTGGCCGGAACCTTAGTTGGTGGGCATAGTGGCTTAGCGGTTGCCGAAGTATGGAGTTGGGCAATCTACAATTTTGGGTTCTATGCGGTTATCCCATACC
This sequence comes from Herpetosiphon gulosus, assembly GCF_039545135.1. NCBI lineage: Bacteria > Bacillati > Chloroflexota > Chloroflexia > Herpetosiphonales > Herpetosiphonaceae > Herpetosiphon > Herpetosiphon gulosus. Next base: position 117,506 of record NZ_BAABRU010000015.1, read on the forward strand.
TCTGGTTTCGTAGCCGCTATAGCGCCGTCCAACTCAATTTAGTCTCAACCAATCGCCGCAACGATCTTTTGGTGATTGCCGTGATTGCGATCTCGGAATCGCTGTTTGAACTAACCACCTTGGGCACAAGCCTCAATCGCCTAAGTTTTAGTCAATTGGCCTTGGGCTTACCACTTTCACTGGTCATTTATGGGTTGGGAACGGTATTACCAACCATGATTTTGATCTATTCAATTCTGATTCCACGCTTCCTCAAAATTACTGGTTCGGCGATTACAACGGTGTTACTTGGTGGATTAAGTTATGGCGTTGTGCACTTGGCCGAAGGTTGGACGAATTTCAGCACCCCCACCAATGGCTTACTCTCAGTTATGTTTGTATTAATTAACTATTTTGGCGCAGGTGTGATCAAAACAGTCTTGACTCTCCGCACAGGCAATGCTTGGGTCCATGCCTTGGGCTATCATACGATTGCGCCCCATGTGATCATTGATACCCCTCATATCGTCAAGATCTTCGGTATTCGCTAAGGTTTGCCTCAATCAGGCGATAGCCAACTATCGCCTAGATCCTCAACTTAGTGCTCTTCGTATCCTGCGTGGATCAATCGCGCACCTCTATTATGTTTGATGTTCTTTGTTCTATGCTCTTTATAAACGCCTTATGCTATAATGGCGCAGATACACCACCAAGACAAGGAACATCCATACAACTATGGAACCAGAAATTTTAGCTCGTCTCGCTCGTGTCGAGGCGCGATATATCGAACTCAACGATGAAATGACTCAGCCCGATGTGTTGAGCGACCATGTGCGTTTAACTACCTTGGCCCGCGAACAAACCGAACTTGGCGAGTTGGTTGGTCGTTACCGTGAGTTTATGCAGGCTGAAAAATCGGTCGAAGAAGCCAAAGCCCTTTTGCGCGAGGAGAATGATCCTGAGTTGCGCGAAATGGCTCAATTGGAGATCGATGAGCTTTCGGCTCGCATGGAAGCAATCGGGGCTGAAGTACGGGTTTTGCTGCTGCCACGCGACCCCAACGACGAAAAGAACGTGATCATCGAAATTCGCCAAGGTGAAGGTGGTGATGAAGCAGCTTTATTTGGGGCTGATGTCTACCGCATGTACCAACGCTATGCTGAAACCCGTGGCTGGAAAACCGAAGTCATGTCGCTCAGCGAAAACGGTATCGGCGGCTTCAAAGAAGTTATTTTTGAAGTCCAAGGCCAAGGTGCTTGGAGCCGACTTAAATATGAGGGCGGCGTGCATCGCGTCCAGCGCGTTCCAGCAACCGAGGCACGTGGCCGGATTCATACCAGCACGATTACGGTGGCGGTGTTGCCCGAAGTCGAAGAAACCGCAGTTGAAATCAAGCAAGAAGATTATCGCATCGACGTGTATCGCTCAGGCGGTCACGGTGGTCAAGGAGTCAACACCACCGACTCAGCCGTTCGGATCGTCTATAAAGCTGGTACGCCCGAAGAAATCGTGGTTGTTTGTCAAGACACCCGTTCGCAGATCAAAAATCGCGAAAGTGCTTTGAATGTGTTGCGAGCACGCTTATATGCGCGTGAGCAAGAAAAACGCCAAAAAGAGCTGGGGGAATCGCGCTTGGCTCAGGTTGGTAGCGGTGAGCGAGCTGAAAAAATGCGCACCTACAACTATCCCCAAGACCGCATTACCGATCATCGGATTGGCCAAAACATCTCAAACCTACCGGTTGTGCTTGATGGAGCGCTTGATCGGTTGATCGATGCGTTAGTTACCTTCGACAACGCCGAACGGCTTAAGGCCTTGGGTATGGGAGCCTAGGAGTTTGTTGCATGCACTCGCCGCTTGCTGAATTTATTCGCCGCATGCCCAAATGTGAGCTTCATGTTCACTTAGAAGGCTCGATTACCCCCAAAACGCTTTTGGAACTGGCGACGAAAAATGGCATTAGCCTGCCTGCTAGCGATTTGGCTGGGGTCGAGCGCATGTTTCAATATGAACACTTCCTAGGTTTTTTGGATGTGTATCGCACCTGTGCTCGTTGTTTGATCCATGGTGAGGATTTTGAGCGAGTTGCCTATGAATTGGCAATCGATTTGGCTCAGCAACAGGTGCGTTATGCCGAAGTAATGCTCTCGCCTGCTCAGCACATGCTCCGCAATATGGATTTCGATGAAATTCTTGGTGGTGTTGCGGCTGGGTTTGCTCGTGCTGAGCGCGAGACAACCATTGTTTGTCGGCCAGCTTTCGATTTTGGTCGGCAGTTTAGCCTTGATCAAGCCCTACGAGCGGTTGAGTTAGCCCAAGCTGGCATGCAATATGGGGTCGTAGCTTTTTCGATTGGTGGCGATGAGGCCAATTATCCACCTGAGCCGTTTGTTGAGGTTTTTGCCTTGGCCAAGGCGGTTGGGCTGCACGTAATGGCTCATGCAGGCGAGGTCGCTGGGGCTAATAGCGTGCGCGGCGCGGTCGAAATGCTGGGCGTAGATCGGATTGGTCATGGCTTTCGGGTGCTTGAGGATGCCGAATTAACGCAATTTCTGGCCCGCCGTGGCGATATTACCTTTGATGTTTGCCCAACCAGCAATATTCGCACTGGCGTGGTGGCCTCGTTTGATCAGCACCCCCTGCGCCAGATGCTTGATGCTGGCTTGCCAATCACCCTCAACTCCGACGATCCAGTCTTGTTTGATACGACGGTGACTGGCGAGTTTTTGCTGGCCGCCGAACGCTACGATTTCACGGTTGATGATATTTGTAAAGTGGCTCGCCAAAGCGCCAAAGCGGCCTTCTTGCCTGCCGAACAACGCCAACAATTACTCCAAGAATTTGATCAACAACAAGCCCAACTGCGGCGCGAACTCGGTTTATAGTTGTTTTGACTTTAATCATGAAACACACGAAGGTTGGGATATCCAGCCCTCAGGTGCTTCATGATTTTGTACTGCATACCTTTCATCCCTCATCCTTCATCCCTCATCCCTTGATTACCTGTCATCAAGCTGTAACCCCTGCATCCTCTCAGCGAGTGGGCTTTTTTTTATAATGAAGCCAGATGCTATTGCTATGGAGGTTGGTTATGCAGATTGTCTTTTTATTGATGAGTGGCGCATTATTGCTCTTGGCGGTGCTACTCTTATGGTTTGTGCCGCATTTACTGGGCCAGCAAGAACATCGCGCCAAGCAAGAAACCCAGCAACTCAAGGCGTTGTTAAGCGATGTTTTGGGCGAACAAGAGGTTGTGGCGCGTCGTCAAGCCCAACTTGGCTCATCGCTAGGCCATTTACAAGACCAATTGGAAACGCTGCATACTTCGTTTCCAGCTACGGTTGCCAAATTAGCGGCCCAACCCGCCGATTTTAGTCGCCCGTTGATCGAGCACCTTGATAATCGGCTGAACAATTTACATTGCCAACTTGATGGCTGGATGAACGAACGCCGCCAGCATTCAAAACAAGTCAGTCAACAAGAAAACGAATCGTGGGCCTATTTAATGAGTTTATTGGGCACGATGCAAGATCAACTTGGCGATGTTTCGCAACAGCGCCCACGCCGCCCATTGCGCGAACCACAGCGGGTCGAGTTTGGTTCTTCAGCAGTCGTCGAGGATTTACGCGATGAGGTCGAGAGTTTACGAGCGATCTCCGAGGAAATTGCCGCATTGCAATGGCGGTTGCGGCGCACGGTTGCTAGTGCTAGCAAGCCCAATAATCCAAATAATCAGCAGTCGATGAGTTTGCTTGGGGCCAATGAGCCAGTTCGGAGCGTGCGCACACTCTAAATCCCGCCAACAATCTGCATAAACCAAGCGCCCATGATGTTGATCATGGGCGCTTTATGTTGCTTAGATTGTAAATTGCTGGCCATACAGCCGGAAGAATTCGGGGGTTGGGCTGCTGGCGAATAAGCCGCTGGCACTCGTGGCATTCAAAGCCAAGGCCACATACCCGCGATCAACAAAATGCTTGGAAGCTTCGGCTTGCGGCGTGGCTCCATTAGCACTGTAAACCTTCAAAACTCCAGCGATTCCAGCGGTTGTGCCAAGGCTAAGCAAGGCCGCATTATCATAGTTCAATACCAAGGTTGGCTTAAGTGGCACGCTGGCATTCACATCGCTGGGCAAGGCAGCGTTACTAGCCAGGGCAAAAATATAGCCACGACTTAGAGCGCCGCCAGTAGCATTGGGCAAACTACTGCACGAACCATACATTGTAGTCGTAATCACCCGTAGATGGTTGAGTTCGCTGGCGCGGCTTTCGGCGGCTTGATTGAAAAAGACCATCAAGTTGCCTTCGGAGGAGCCAGCGGTCAATGGAATTGGCGCAGTTGGATTGTGGCTAGGTGGATTGCCGCCCTCGGAATAGGCTGCTACTGCCAGTTGAATCCCAGTTTGACCTTCAAAAACTAGCAAGGCCGTGCCATCTAGCGACGGCAAATTGCTGACCACCCCATTGAGATCAACCGCATAGGCATTTTGTTCACCAGCCGCTGCCACATAAATCGCCGTTGGCGTTAGGCCCGATTCAGTCACAACTTTGACGCTATATGAGCCTTGAGTTACTGAGCCATAAGGCATCACCGCCACCAGTGGAAATTGGCTGGGCGTGCATTCAAGCCAATTGCATTCAGGTGGATTACCTTCAAGTTGCGCGACATAGACCGCCGTTGAGCCATTAGCTTGATCGCCAATCACCACTACATAATCATCGGAATTTGCACCGAGCAACTTGAAGCCCTGCGAATTTACCCGTGAATCAAGGCTGCCTTGAGGAATAATTGTGCTAGGATCGTTCAGGCTGCCGCGTAACAGATACACCCAGCCATGTTTGAGGTCAGCCAAAGGCGTTTCAGCAATTGGTAAACTGATCACCTCAGCAGTTGGATTGCTGCCAAAATTATGTTGAAACGAGGGCAAGGGCAAGGGCAGGCGTTCGGGTCCAACCCGTGGCTGATCAAATGGCGCAGTTGCCATGGCGCTGTAGGGCAAACCAGCCCCAGTTTGGGCACGGAATGGCTGCCAAACATCATCGCCACCCTCGATCCGCATAACTTCGCTCGAACCAACCAAGTGAGCCATAATCGACTCAGCCGTTGGGTTGAACGAAGGCAACGCCAAATCTGGGTGCTCAGCATTATTTGAATTAATATATTGATCGCGCAAACCAATCGCGTAGTGCATCCATTCGTGGACAATCACGCGATAGCCTTCTGGCTCGTGCCAAGGAATACTAAAGCTGCCTTGACGCTCCCACATACCACGACCCAAGCGAATTGGCATATGCTTGGCATCAGTATAGAGGCCTTCGCGCCAACTACGGGGGTGATAGCGGTTTGAGGCCAGAATTTGAATATCGGCAGCTCGCATATGCTGCACGCCACCAAATACCACCTGACCAAAGGCCATCGTGCCATTGCTCACATCGAACAAGAAATCTGAGGCCCGCCGAAAAGCCCATTGCAATTGATTCAGCTCGCTGGCACTCGGCACCCATTCGATCGCTACCAACACATTAAATAAACAAACTTTCGTTGCAGTCGTGCTTTGGGTGGTGGTATGGGTTGCTTGGACTTGGGCATAAGCCAGCGGCGCATTCGGCAAATCGTCGGCGCTAGTGCTCGAAGCTAGTTGTTGTTGAAGATCATAAACACAAAAAGCCCAATTGAGGTCTTGCAGCCCGAACAAATTGGCATTTGGCAACGACCAATTAGTCAGCAAGGCTGTTTGGCTTGGCACACGTTGGGTCAGCTGCGGATTACTTAGTTGCATAATTGGTTGGGTGGTGTACCAATCGGTATTGCCGCTTGGGGCTGGGTTGGGCGTAGTGTTAAAAAGATTGTAGCGGTTGAAATAAACTTGGGCGTGTGGTGTGGACATGATCGCATTCCCCCAATGTCACAAAACAAGGGCTACTCTGGTAGCAAAGCCGATCAAAATCGAGTATAGTAGCACTAGAATGTTGCTTCAATTACGCGGATAGTCTGCCTGGCCTCTCACAAACCTAGGCATGCTGGATGGCGTTGCATACACCAAGGGTGATGGTATGGTTTTACTTGATGATGCCTTCGAATCAACGGTTACACCGGCACTTACTTCTTACATCTGGCTCCTGCGTTGGTGTGATTCGGCTCAGTTGGCTAGCCTAACGCCTTATTCACCCGAACAGATCGAACGCTTTTGGCAAAGCACCTTGGTCATCGAACACCCCCATCATGGTTGGTATCAACTACGCGAAGCACCTAGCTTAAATGAACGACCCTATCGTGAGCACGAAGTCTTTGCTGCCGCCTTTGAGTATAGCCAGCAACAACTCAATCGTCTAGAGGCTGAGGCCTGGCAATTTGAGCTAGAACGTTGGCTCTACTACCTTGAGGAATATTTGGAGCTGCTTTCGGCTCGCCGCGATTGGCCAACCATCGCCGAGGTGCTGACCAAAGCTACCACCATTCCACAAGTCAATCTGCGCCAACAGCAACTGCTGATGCTCTACAAGGCGATTATCACCATGCGACTTGAACGTCAATATGATACCGCCCAACGTTTATTACAACAATTACGTGATGATATCCAGCTCGAAGCCGATTTAGTGCCGATGGTAATCAACAGTATGGGCACGTTAGCCTGGTTTCGCGGAGCCTACGATCAGGCCATCCAACATTATATTGAGCAACATCAACACGCTCAGCAAGTGCAAAATTGGCTGTATCAAGGCCATAGTTTGCTCAACCAGAGTATTTTATCCAATCAGCTGCAACGCCCAGAATATGCCTTAGAGCTAAGTTTGCAAGCACTCGAAGCCTTGCAACGGGCCGGCAATCGCTATCGCGAGGCTCATGCGCTCTACGAAGTTGGCTCGAATTTGCTCTATTTATGTCGTTGGGATGAGGCCGATAGCTATTTTTCGCAGTCGGCAGCGCTCTACCAAACCCTCGATACAATCGGCGATTTGGCCAATTTGTATTGGCATATTGGCTTTTTGAAACATTTGGCAGGCGATTTGCAGGCCAGCAAACAAGCCTATCAAATTAGTATTGAGGCGGCTCGCGCCAGCGTTGTGCCCAATGATGATAGCCTACGCGATTCATTGGCGTTTTTGGGCTTGCTCTATTGCAGTATGCACGATTATCAAGCAGCCTTGGAAATTTATGCCCAAGCTGAAGCCTTGGCTCGCCAACATAACAATCGCCATGAGTTAGCCCTGATTCTCAATCAACGCGGCGATGCTGAACGGCGGAGCGGGGCAATTGATGCAGCATTCGCAGCCTTTGCCGAATCCATCGCAATTATTGAAGATTTACGTACCTCGTTCGGCGATGAAGATACCAAATTGGGCTTGATTAGTACGGCCCAACAGGTTTATGAGCATATGGTTGTGCTGTGTATCGAGCGCGGCGATGCGGCTCAAGCAGTCAATTATATCGAGCGAGCACGTTCGCGAGCCTTCCTCGATGCGCTGCAAGCTGGCGATGAACGTGCCGCAGTTGAGCTTTCGCAGCAATGTGCCGATTTAGCCGAAATTCAAGCCCAACTCGACCAACGCACAGCGGTGATCGAATACTTTACAGTTGGGGTGTTAGGCCGATCATTGCGCTTCTTGGCAGCTTTGGCCGAACGCAAATCGCCAATTCTGCATCATTTCAGCCTTGAGCCAGCCTTATACAGCGTGGCGATAACTGCAACAACCGCTACGATTCATCAGCATACCTTTAATCCCTTGAACCTGACTCGTGGCCATGGCGGGCATCATCGCTTGCTGCAACCACGGATTTTGAAGGCAATTTCGCAGGCTTTGATTGAGCCATACGAAGCCATGTTGGCAACAGTTGATTTGGTGTATGTTGTGCCGCATGGCCCGCTGCATGATGTGCCATTTATGGCGTTGCAAACCAGCGATGGCAACTGGTTGGTACGCGAGGAAAACCCGGCGATTGCCTTGGCTCCCAGTGCCACTATTTTGGTGCGCTATGCCTTAGGTCGCGCCGCCAGCAGCCAAACGCAGCATTACTGCTTTGGCTACAACAGCGTCGGAGCCGAAGCCCTAACCTATGCTGAACACGAAGCCCAAGAAATCGCCAAATTAGTGGATGGGCAGGCTTGGACAGGCGCATTAGCCACCGATCAATTTTTGCGCTATGCCCATGACGCACGGATTATTCACATCGCCTCGCACTGTGTGTACGATGCCCAACAGCCATTAAATTCGCACCTAATTCTTGGCCACGAAACCCTGAGCGCCCAAACGATTATGGATCAAGTTGAGATTGATACTGATTTGGTGGTGTTGAGTGCTTGCGTCAGCGGGCGCAGTTTTGTGGCGGTCAGCGACGACCAATATGGCCTTCAACGGGCGTTTTTATATGCTGGAACCCGTAGTTTGCTCTGCTCGTTGTGGAACGCCTCGGATGTCGCGGCGTTGTTCGTGATGGATCGCTTTTACCGTGAATTGCAGGCCGGAGTACGGATTGCCGTAGCACTTAAACACGCCGTGATTGCTGTACGTGACTTGACGCGGGCTGATATTATTAAACAGTTCCAGCTTTGGCAGCTACCAGCTAGCGCAATTCCGCTTGAACCAGACGGCCAGCACAGCGAAAGCCCCTTGGCTGACCCGCGCTTTTGGGCTGGCTTTATGGTGATTGGCAAAGCCTAAAGTGTAAGCGGCCATTGTTCGTTTGACCATTGTAAAATGTTTACGATGCTTCTCAAAGCATCCGCCTGAAAGCAAAGGTGCGCACCATGTTCGAGACCCAATTATCTGATAGCGAGCAGATCTATACCGAACGTGCAACTCTTCTCATCAAAAAATATGGATGGACACTGCTCTCAATCGACGAGCTGGTACAACGAACTGTGCGCCGTCGCGCGACCGATTTTCAAGGAACCCTTGATCAAGCCTTAATTTGTACCTACATGGTGTCGTTATACGATGCCTGTTCTGGGCGCGAAGGCCTAAGTCGGCGCGAGGATGGCTATACGGAGCTTTTCCGCATGGTCTATAGCTATGCCATGCTTAAACGTTTTGAACCAGCCGAGGAAATCGCCCAAGCTACGATCGAACGTGTCCTCAAACATTTTGACGATTGCCGCAAGCCTGGCGCATTTTGGGAGTTTGTGCGTTTGCAAATGAACAATGCCTTGCGCAGCTTACGTCGTTGGACAAAATATCCCGCTGATTCATTAGATCAACCGAGTATGAATGATGAGGGTCAAAACCGTTACGATGTGTTGGAAGATACCCAAAGCATCGCTCCCGCAACGGTGGTGATTCAACATGAAACGAAGGAGCGGATTTCAGCCTGTTTAAATGCCTATCTGCGTGAACACCCACGTTCACACAATCAATTAGCCGCATTGTGGCTCAAATATATCACTGGCCTTGATGACAATGCGATTAGCCGGACGTTGGAAACTACCGTAAGCCATGTACACACCCTGCGCAGCCGAGCAATCAAGCGGTTGCGTGACGATCCCCGCTGGCAAGCTGTTGCCACTGATCTAGGGATTGCTTACGAATAACTATTTTGGTGAGGAACTACCATGAACACGCCACTTCCGACCGCATCTCACGAGATTATGCGTCAACGTCTTGTTGAGTATGCCCATGCTGTTGCTCTCGGTGCGCCACTTGATGCCGCGCTCCAAGTCGTCGCCGACCATGTTGAAACATGCGCAAGCTGTCGCGCCGAGTTGTTTGATGCCTTGGATGCGAGTTACGCTTTATACAGCAATTCACTATCGATTGTTGATAACATTCCCGCGCCATCGTTGAAGTTTTTGCGCCAGCATTCGTTGATCACCAGTGCTGCTCCCGAAACCGTTGGCTATCGTTTTATGATTGAATTCTCCGACGAGATGCTCAAACATATGCAAATTCAATTGCAATACACGGGCCAAATGCGCGGTCAACGCCTGATCGGTACCTATCGCCAATCGTCGGTAAGCATTCCCGATGTGACGATTGAAATGTATGAGAGTATGCAGCCTAAACATGCGGTTTTGCACTGCTACATTCAAGTGCCCGAGCGTGATCCCTTTGATCAAGCTGGAACCCAAGTCATGGTGGTTTCGCCAACCTATGAAAATAATGGCACGACCGATGCCGATGGGTTTGTCTTGTTTGATCGGATTCCGATTGAAGAATTGGCTCGTTTGAAGATCAAAATCCTCAATTAGCACGCGTGGGTAGTACGGGTTGTGTTGTGTTCTACCCACTGCTGCTAATTGAGCAAAAGCTAAACCAAAGAGAGAATCATTGCTACGATTCCCCAACTTCTTGCGCTAATTGATCTAGGAATTGGTTGAGAATACCAGTTCGTTGTTCTGCTAATGCACGGCCTGTGGCTGTTTGCATTGTTTGTGGCAGCTTTAAGAGTTTGGTATAAAAATGGTCGATGCTGTTAATTTGATCATCGGCAGGGCGGGTACGCGGAATCGGCTGCTGTGGATCGTAGAGCCGTCGGCCAAGCTCAACACTCAGCATCAAACAACGGGCTAAGCCAATCGCGCCGAGCGAATCAAGCCGATCGGCATCTTGGACGATTTGGGCCTCTAAAGTTTCTGGCTGAATGTTGGCCGAGAAACTGTGAGCAGCAATCGCATGGCTGATCGCCGGTAAATACTGTTCGGGGTAGCCTTGGCTAGCTAGCCATTGGGTTGCGTGTTCGGCAGCCATGCGCGAGGCTTGGCTGCGTAACGGTGAGGCCTTAGAAACAACCACGCAATCGTGTAACCAGGCAGCCGGAATAATCACTGCTAAATCGCCGCCCGCTTCAGCTTGAATTAATTGCGCATTACGCACGACCCGCCGAATATGTTCAGGATCGTGCGAAACATCAGCCTGACCAAGCTCTTGCTCAATCCACGTCGCAAACCGCGCTTGCCATTGGTGTAAATCCAACATTATGCTAGCCCCCAACCTTGCGATAAACCTCAAGTGTAGCCTTAGCTAGATTCTCCCACGAGAAAGCTTGGGCACGCAGCAAACCACGTTCACGGAGATCGTCGCGCAAACTGGCATCATTGGCAATCCGCACTAATTCTTGGGCCATCTGATCAAGATCATCAGGGTCTACTTGAATCGCCGCATCACCCACGACTTCGGGAATACTGGTGGCATTGGTAGTCAAGACTGGCGTGCCCGAAGCCATGGCCTCAAGTGGCGGAATGCCAAAGCCTTCATAGCGCGATGGATAAATAAAGGCCGTCGCAGCGTTATACCACAACGGCAATTCCTCGCCTGGCACATAGCCAAGGAAACTCACGCTATCATGCAATTGTAACTGCTCGTAAGTGCTGAAAATTTCGTCGAAATTCCAGCCCTTGCCACCACCAATTAACAATGGCATACCAATTTCGTGTTTAACTTTGGCATAGGCTCGCAGCAAATTGGGAATATTTTTGCGTGGCTCTAAAGTGCCAAGATAGAGCAAAAATTGCTCCGGCAGTTGCTTTTGCTGCTTCCAAGCATTAATTTCAGCGGTTGAACGCGGGTGATATTGTGCCCCAGCGGCGTTATAAGCAATACTAATTTTAGCCGGATCAAGCCCCAGCCGATCGACCATAGCAGCCTTGGTATACTCAGAAACCGCAAATAAATGGGCAGCTTGGCGCACACCTTGGCGCGTTGCCGCCGCCAAATAACGCCGATTGGCCTTGCGATGCGAACCAGTTACATCCATAAACGCCAAATCGTGAATGGTGACGATGGTTGGCACGGGCGAGAGCAACGGCGAGATATTCAACAAGCCATGAAACAAATTAACACGGCGTTTGGCTAATAACCATGGCGCGATCAACTGCTCCCAAGGAATCCGATATTTGGGCTGAATTGTAGGCAAACGCGATTCGACAATCTCCCAATTGGAAGGCAAATTGAGGTGTTGGCGCACATTCGGCCCAACAAACAGGGTGTATTGGTTATCGTGGTCGAGCTTAGCCAAGTTTTCAATCAAAAAGCGCGTGTGATTGGAAACCCCAGCCTGCCGAAAAGAGCTATCGAATGAAAGCAAATGGCCATTAATCGTAAAATGCATAAACTCAATTTCTAAAACTACAGAGAAGCGATTCTTCAGCGAGTATAACATACCTCACTTTTAGCATTATCCAAGCGTCATTCTTACCCTTAACACACCTCGCGGCTGCAAAATTTAGAACTTACTCCATACACCGTGTGCAGCAAAAATCGCCATTGGTTTTAATCCCCTTCCGAGGATTTTGGTTATTTGAATATATCGCCATATCGCTGATTTAAAGTTTTCGATTCATTGGGTTTTAATCCCCTTCCGAGGATTTTGGTTATTTGAATCGTGGTGAGCGTCCCAACGTCAGGAATCGTGATCGGTGCGTTTTAATCCCCTTCCGAGGATTTTGGTTATTTGAATTCACGGGATCGTATGTATGTGGTGTTCTGGCGCAAAGGCAATCGTTTTAATCCCCTTCCGAGGATTTTGGTTATTTGAATTTATGATTCAGAACATGATGCAGCAAAGCAGTTTCAGGTTTTAATCCCCTTCCGAGGATTTTGGTTATTTGAATGTCAATGATATGGTTGACCATAAAAAGAATCCTTTGGGGGTTTTAATCCCCTTCCGAGGATTTTGGTTATTTGAATTCGTGCTGCAATTGCTGCCGTGTTTTGCATGGCCTCAGTTTTAATCCCCTTCCGAGGATTTTGGTTATTTGAATGAAGTGTGGGTCAAGTCTGATCAAGGTCATGCCCACCGTGTTTTAATCCCCTTCCGAGGATTTTGGTTATTTGAATATTTGTTCGAGCCTTTGGGTTCAAACGTGAGGGTTATTCGTTTTAATCCCCTTCCGAGGATTTTGGTTATTTGAATAAATCAAAGCGATAGGTCACTTGATTACGCATGATGTAAAGTTTTAATCCCCTTCCGAGGATTTTGGTTATTTGAATGCAGCGATTAGCTTCAGCGGATTGGCCGCTATCTGCGGTTTTAATCCCCTTCCGAGGATTTTGGTTATTTGAATATATGCAACTGGTAATTGGGGATTGATTCATCAGGGTTTTAATCCCCTTCCGAGGATTTTGGTTATTTGAATGTAGGAGACTTCAGAATAGGGTCTAGCCTCCTCATCACCGGTTTTAATCCCCTTCCGAGGATTTTGGTTATTTGAATAAATACTCGTATTGTGCTTTGGTTGCTGCTACCTGGTTTTAATCCCCTTCCGAGGATTTTGGTTATTTGAATATCGTATCTTCAAGTTGGAACAACACGTAGCGGCGTTTTAATCCCCTTCCGAGGATTTTGGTTATTTGAATGCGGCCAATCCGCTGAAGCTAATCGCTGCCCATTGCAGTTTTAATCCCCTTCCGAGGATTTTGGTTATTTGAATGATTTTTGTTTGTGTGTTAGGAGCGTTATGTACCTGATGTTTTAATCCCCTTCCGAGGATTTTGGTTATTTGAATTTACTACCAATCGGCGCTGATTTTGGATATACCCATTTTGGTTTTAATCCCCTTCCGAGGATTTTGGTTATTTGAATAGCGTGATACCGCTCGACAACCGCTGCTTGATTCCATGCAGTTTTAATCCCCTTCCGAGGATTTTGGTTATTTGAATAAAACAGCGCAAGCCAATCATGCTATTGCTCAACTAAATGCGTTTTAATCCCCTTCCGAGGATTTTGGTTATTTGAATATTGCAAGCCCAGCACTCTTAGCGTATGTACAGGATTAGTTTTAATCCCCTTCCGAGGATTTTGGTTATTTGAATAAATCATTGCACGGTCTCACAGGTCAACCCTTGAGTGAGTTTTAATCCCCTTCCGAGGATTTTGGTTATTTGAATACCCCGCCGCCCGTGAGACCATTCCCCGCACTAATCGACTGTTTTAATCCCCTTCCGAGGATTTTGGTTATTTGAATACCTTATACCACACAAATTGGGCTTCGGCCTGTACGTGCTGTTTTAATCCCCTTCCGAGGATTTTGGTTATTTGAATGAATGGTTTGTTCTCAGTATCGGGTTTGCGGCTGTAGCCGTTTTAATCCCCTTCCGAGGATTTTGGTTATTTGAATCAAGATTGGCAATGTTCCCTGCTTGGCTGGCATTCACTGTTTTAATCCCCTTCCGAGGATTTTGGTTATTTGAATCTTCATGATCGCGGGCGTAAAAGAGATAATCGAACATCAGTTTTAATCCCCTTCCGAGGATTTTGGTTATTTGAATAAAATTCATAGTTGCATCCCATCATATGCAGCAAGCCATTGTTTTAATCCCCTTCCGAGGATTTTGGTTATTTGAATGTTTGTTGGCGAAGAAATAACACAGAAGCTTGACAGTAAGTTTTAATCCCCTTCCGAGGATTTTGGTTATTTGAATCTTTACATCACGTCGGCAAATGATGGATAGCGATGTGTTTTAATCCCCTTCCGAGGATTTTGGTTATTTGAATACAGCAACGACCTCTTTGTTCGCTGATTGATCGGTTTTAATCCCCTTCCGAGGATTTTGGTTATTTGAATCGGCCATATGTGCAACCAACTTCGGTTTCAGCGCGAAGTCAGTTTTAATCCCCTTCCGAGGATTTTGGTTATTTGAATGCATGTTAGTCGCCCAGCTCAACTCAGAGGCATCCTTTAGTTTTAATCCCCTTCCGAGGATTTTGGTTATTTGAATCAAGGTCTATAAGTCAGGCAAAAAGCTCCAAGGCGGAGTTTTAATCCCCTTCCGAGGATTTTGGTTATTTGAATCGACATGATTGGCATCACTATTAGCGCTGTAACAACCTATGTTTTAATCCCCTTCCGAGGATTTTGGTTATTTGAATCCAACAGTCAAGGACGGATAGTGTAAAGGGTTAGAACGTTTTAATCCCCTTCCGAGGATTTTGGTTATTTGAATCGTCGTGTAACTAGCAATGCCAACATAGGTGATCTCAGTTTTAATCCCCTTCCGAGGATTTTGGTTATTTGAATTGTAAAGTCTTAGGCAACATGGTCATGCCGTTGGTCATGAAGTTTTAATCCCCTTCCGAGGATTTTGGTTATTTGAATGGCCTGTTGCCATGCCGCCCCAAAGTCGGTAGCCCATTGTTGTTTTAATCCCCTTCCGAGGATTTTGGTTATTTGAATCCAAGCCTTGCAAGCCGAGATTATCGCCTTAGCCACGGGTTTTAATCCCCTTCCGAGGATTTTGGTTATTTGAATATGCGCCATTGATAGCCTCGGTATAGACAGTACTAATCATGTTTTAATCCCCTTCCGAGGATTTTGGTTATTTGAATGTATACACCGTTATAGAGATGTGCTTCCGTCCACGTGCGTTTTAATCCCCTTCCGAGGATTTTGGTTATTTGAATTCAACAAGGTCGTTGAACGGATCTTGGTTCGTATCCTCAGTTTTAATCCCCTTCCGAGGATTTTGGTTATTTGAATCGGATTAAGGGCGAACCGATTAAGCCTGACGCATACAGTTTTAATCCCCTTCCGAGGATTTTGGTTATTTGAATTTATTATGAAATACTTTGACCTTATCTCCCCAACTCCAGTTTTAATCCCCTTCCGAGGATTTTGGTTATTTGAATCGTCCCAACACTAGACCTGATTTATCGTTATCAACAGGTTTTAATCCCCTTCCGAGGATTTTGGTTATTTGAATATTAATAGCATTACCGGATTGACCGCTGCTGTCAACCAAGTTTTAATCCCCTTCCGAGGATTTTGGTTATTTGAATGCAAACAGAGCTAGGAATACCTGGCCCTCTAACCTTAGGTTTTAATCCCCTTCCGAGGATTTTGGTTATTTGAATACAAACTATTTATGATTTGGTAGAAATAGTTAAAGATAGTTTTAATCCCCTTCCGAGGATTTTGGTTATTTGAATATGCTTATAAGCAAGGGCTAGAAGATCACAAGTTTAAGTTTTAATCCCCTTCCGAGGATTTTGGTTATTTGAATTGATTAAAGTCAAAGAAATGTTTGACGGTCTGCCTGTTTTAATCCCCTTCCGAGGATTTTGGTTATTTGAATTTGTGTTACCAGTGGAACCGCCAACAGGATTCACCAAGGGGTTTTAATCCCCTTCCGAGGATTTTGGTTATTTGAATTCACAGTAGCGGATTTTTGCGGGGCGTGGGGCATTCTGAGTTTTAATCCCCTTCCGAGGATTTTGGTTATTTGAATGGACAATGAAGAATTTTTCGCCACGATGGTGGCAATGGGGGTTTTAATCCCCTTCCGAGGATTTTGGTTATTTGAATCCAAAACGTCTGGGTCGTGCGCTCGTTCTGTGTGGAACGTTTTAATCCCCTTCCGAGGATTTTGGTTATTTGAATCCCTCGCGATTGATGATGTCGAATCAACCGTCAAGGATCAGTTTTAATCCCCTTCCGAGGATTTTGGTTATTTGAATAACGCCGTGGTAGACAAGCCCAAGTTGCTCAATCGGAATGTTTTAATCCCCTTCCGAGGATTTTGGTTATTTGAATGAACTGGCGTATCGTTGAACGGCGTGCCCAGTAGCAAGCGTTTTAATCCCCTTCCGAGGATTTTGGTTATTTGAATCGATCACTGGGTGCATAAACAACCAGACTACCCATATAAAGTTTTAATCCCCTTCCGAGGATTTTGGTTATTTGAATCGATCTAACCCGATCAGGAACCCCCCAGACGTTTCCCGTTTTAATCCCCTTCCGAGGATTTTGGTTATTTGAATCGTGCTGTATCAAGAAAAGGGTGGCCAGTTGTTTTTTGTTTTAATCCCCTTCCGAGGATTTTGGTTATTTGAATATTTGCGATCGCTGATAGCTTTATGAATCGCTTTGATAAGGTTTTAATCCCCTTCCGAGGATTTTGGTTATTTGAATCCTGAAATAAACTTCGATGATAACGTTGAATTTCAGGGTTTTAATCCCCTTCCGAGGATTTTGGTTATTTGAATGCTTTTTGGCGTTCAGGAAGTTGGTTGCCACGTTTTTGTTTTAATCCCCTTCCGAGGATTTTGGTTATTTGAATATGATGTAACCAAGCGCATCATGGTGGCCAGCGATATTGTGTTTTAATCCCCTTCCGAGGATTTTGGTTATTTGAATGATATTGATATGCCACGATTAATGAGTTTCATTGCAACCAAGCAACAGAGTTTTAATCCCCTTCCGAGGATTTTGGTTATTTGAATCCCCTGTGAGGTTTGCCCCTGTGAGGTCTGCCTCTGTGGTTTTAATCCCCTTCCGAGGATTTTGGTTATTTGAATTTTATGGCACCAGAAACATCGATGAACCCTGAACAAGTTTGTTTTAATCCCCTTCCGAGGATTTTGGTTATTTGAATTCCGAGCCGCCGAAGCGATCCCGTTCGATTTGATTGGGTTTTAATCCCCTTCCGAGGATTTTGGTTATTTGAATGCTACGGATCAATACTTTGATGCGATGGTAGATCGTTGGCGTTTTAATCCCCTTCCGAGGATTTTGGTTATTTGAATCTAACAGAAAAAGCTTTAATAGAGAACGTAGATAAGATGTTTTAATCCCCTTCCGAGGATTTTGGTTATTTGAATGCCACCCCAGAGACCATGCCCCGGTTGGGCGAGTTGAGTTTTAATCCCCTTCCGAGGATTTTGGTTATTTGAATCTGTCTCGGCTAATTCTTCATGCGTGCCTGGGGGCAATGGTGTTTTAATCCCCTTCCGAGGATTTTGGTTATTTGAATGAACGGAATGCATCGATTGTTGGCTTTGGTGGTGCGCGTGGGTTTTAATCCCCTTCCGAGGATTTTGGTTATTTGAATAAAGAGAATGCCGACTACAACGAAGCCGTGAAGAAAAAGTTTTAATCCCCTTCCGAGGATTTTGGTTATTTGAATCGATGTGATCAACCTCGGCATAAGCCAGCACCACGCTAGGTTTTAATCCCCTTCCGAGGATTTTGGTTATTTGAATTGTTGATTTTGGCCGACCCTATGAACGGATTGGAGAGTTTTAATCCCCTTCCGAGGATTTTGGTTATTTGAATCATTCATGGCTAGCGAACCTTGAGATCATTGAAGTGGTATCAATGTTTTAATCCCCTTCCGAGGATTTTGGTTATTTGAATTCAGCTTTGGGCGGGCCGTGTATCAACCATGGTGGGCGTTTTAATCCCCTTCCGAGGATTTTGGTTATTTGAATCAATCGACATGAAGGCGGTATTTGCTGGACTGCCAGCGTTTTAATCCCCTTCCGAGGATTTTGGTTATTTGAATCTACTATGGGATTCTGTGAGGCGATTAGTGGGGTTGTAGCGTTTTAATCCCCTTCCGAGGATTTTGGTTATTTGAATAGTTTTGCGGGGTAATGTTTGGTGGCCCACAATCAACGTTTTAATCCCCTTCCGAGGATTTTGGTTATTTGAATGAACTCCACCCTAAGCTCCCCGCTGTACTGGCCTATGTTTTAATCCCCTTCCGAGGATTTTGGTTATTTGAATCCGTTCACGACAACCGAAGCATGCAATAGTTACTTTGGGTTTTAATCCCCTTCCGAGGATTTTGGTTATTTGAATGTCGTGCCCAGCGTTGCCAGATACATTTCAAAATGGGAGCGGAATGTTTTAATCCCCTTCCGAGGATTTTGGTTATTTGAATGCTGTTGCACGATCAAGCGCGGGTCAAGGGCTGCATCGGTTTTAATCCCCTTCCGAGGATTTTGGTTATTTGAATGAAGGGCGGGCGCGTGATTCCAAAGTGGATGCGCTGCGGGTTTTAATCCCCTTCCGAGGATTTTGGTTATTTGAATGGATGCAAAGCCAATGCCCAGAGATTTTGTTCTCTGGTGAAGTTTTAATCCCCTTCCGAGGATTTTGGTTATTTGAATTAACAAAATTATGCGCACCGTGGTCAACCACTATCCCCGTTTTAATCCCCTTCCGAGGATTTTGGTTATTTGAATATTTGGACAAGCGCACGCCCATGCCTGTGATCGAACAAAAGTTTTAATCCCCTTCCGAGGATTTTGGTTATTTGAATGCACCCGCGTAGCGATTAGCTCCGCGCGATCGGGATGTTTTAATCCCCTTCCGAGGATTTTGGTTATTTGAATCGATCACCCGCGCGGCCACTCGATTGGCGTGCTACTACTGTTTTAATCCCCTTCCGAGGATTTTGGTTATTTGAATTGTTTGCACCTGTGGGCGAGGCTGGCGGGCCTGTGACCTCATGGGTTTTAATCCCCTTCCGAGGATTTTGGTTATTTGAATTGAATCAGGTGGGGCCAAGGCCGAGGGCGAGCCAATGAGTTTTAATCCCCTTCCGAGGATTTTGGTTATTTGAATGCTGAGCAGTGCGTCGGTTTGTCCCTTTTCAAATGCCCGTTTTAATCCCCTTCCGAGGATTTTGGTTATTTGAATCAACGTCCGACTTGCACGCATCAATTACGACTTGGGTTTGGTTTTAATCCCCTTCCGAGGATTTTGGTTATTTGAATGCGTGCCCCAGAATCGTAAGCGGCTGATTCTGGTTGCTAGGTTTTAATCCCCTTCCGAGGATTTTGGTTATTTGAATACAAAACGAGCGGGGCAAGCAAGCGCCACGTAAGGTTGGGTTTTAATCCCCTTCCGAGGATTTTGGTTATTTGAATCCATTCCAATGGCGTGAACGCATCGAGCGGCGCGAGGTCAAGTTTTAATCCCCTTCCGAGGATTTTGGTTATTTGAATGCAAGCCTTTGACTGAATAGGGATCGCGGTCATTGGGTTTTAATCCCCTTCCGAGGATTTTGGTTATTTGAATCGACCCGCAACACCGCGAGGGCGGGTCGTTAGTGTGCGCGTTTTAATCCCCTTCCGAGGATTTTGGTTATTTGAATGGAATTGACGGCCCGATCCCTAACAGTGTCGATGGAGTTTTAATCCCCTTCCGAGGATTTTGGTTATTTGAATGCTCTAGTGATTCGCTTACCGGGGCCGAAATATTACGGTTTTAATCCCCTTCCGAGGATTTTGGTTATTTGAATCCCGTGCAAGTGCTGGCCTCGGGCGTGTCCATTGCTATCGAGAGTTTTAATCCCCTTCCGAGGATTTTGGTTATTTGAATCGAAAACCAGAAAACCGCCGATCTGCGCATCCCTGAATGTTTTAATCCCCTTCCGAGGATTTTGGTTATTTGAATTGCCATTAATTCCCGCCGGAATTGGGAATACTCAACCCCGAGCGCTTTGAGTTTTAATCCCCTTCCGAGGATTTTGGTTATTTGAATCCGCACAATCCTACGTTGATACGGAGGCGGTCACCATTCAGTTTTAATCCCCTTCCGAGGATTTTGGTTATTTGAATCCGCTGGAGGGAGACACAGGGGGGGCATCCCCCTGTACGTTTTAATCCCCTTCCGAGGATTTTGGTTATTTGAATCAAAATCTTCTAAGGCCTTCGTCGGTCGCGGCTTGGGGTTTTAATCCCCTTCCGAGGATTTTGGTTATTTGAATCAAGAACTAGCCTTGATAGCTGATAATGGCGCAGGCGATGGGTTTTAATCCCCTTCCGAGGATTTTGGTTATTTGAATCTCAAGGTACGCGCAATTAATGGCATAACACGCTTGGTTTTAATCCCCTTCCGAGGATTTTGGTTATTTGAATAACCGTATCCCAACGACAAGGCGAAAAGGTTAAGGCGGTTTTAATCCCCTTCCGAGGATTTTGGTTATTTGAATATTATTATGACAAGTTATGATTTTGACGGCGTTCAACGTTTTAATCCCCTTCCGAGGATTTTGGTTATTTGAATGGCTTACAAGTTTGGAGTTGAACCTGACACTAGGCGTTTGGTTTTAATCCCCTTCCGAGGATTTTGGTTATTTGAATGTACAAGTAGCTGGTGTCGCGTGACTAAGATCTGTGTGTTTTAATCCCCTTCCGAGGATTTTGGTTATTTGAATACGTTCGACCAGGCAAGACCGCCAAACGCAACCGCCGCTATGTTTTAATCCCCTTCCGAGGATTTTGGTTATTTGAATGAAAGTGAACACAAAATGACTACCCAAATTTTCGCACTGAGTTTTAATCCCCTTCCGAGGATTTTGGTTATTTGAATTGACTGCTGGCACTGGTTGCAAGATCTTGACCTGCCCGAGTTTTAATCCCCTTCCGAGGATTTTGGTTATTTGAATGAAACGATCATGCCAATCCTAAACGGCGTAAAAGCCCGTTTTAATCCCCTTCCGAGGATTTTGGTTATTTGAATATATTTGTTATCAGCAATAGCTTGATTCGCCATGCGGTTTTAATCCCCTTCCGAGGATTTTGGTTATTTGAATAAAGAGCGTCCAACATTATTGGCCCCATATAGAGGTAGGTTTTAATCCCCTTCCGAGGATTTTGGTTATTTGAATGGAAACGCACGCCTTGGCGCAAGAAATCTTCTTGGGTTTTAATCCCCTTCCGAGGATTTTGGTTATTTGAATCTTCAAGATACGCGGATACCTTGGCCGGTAAGGTCGGTTTTAATCCCCTTCCGAGGATTTTGGTTATTTGAATGTCTTAAGTTGGGCCGCCAACGGGGCCGGCGGTTGGGAGTTTTAATCCCCTTCCGAGGATTTTGGTTATTTGAATCCTTATACTAGTTTGGCTCCAGCGTTGCAATAACTAGTGTTTTAATCCCCTTCCGAGGATTTTGGTTATTTGAATGCGCCTACGGGTTATACCGTAGGACGTTCAATAAGTTCGGGTTTTAATCCCCTTCCGAGGATTTTGGTTATTTGAATTGCTGAGGATATTAGCGTAGGTGATGCTTGCCGTGTTACGTTTTAATCCCCTTCCGAGGATTTTGGTTATTTGAATATACCATCGGGAGCCTTATTATCAAAAGCTACCCATAGTTTTAATCCCCTTCCGAGGATTTTGGTTATTTGAATGCAGCCTGATAACTCGGTTGTGGCTGCAAGCGCAGAAAACGTTTTAATCCCCTTCCGAGGATTTTGGTTATTTGAATGTAGAACGCGCTATTGGGCAGATGCTGGCCGATGCAAGTTGTTTTAATCCCCTTCCGAGGATTTTGGTTATTTGAATCAACATGTAGGCGAGGTTCAGCCCGAAGCTGATTGTCAGTTTTAATCCCCTTCCGAGGATTTTGGTTATTTGAATAATCCGATGCTCTGACCCAAGCCCAATTTAGTTTGTCGGTTTTAATCCCCTTCCGAGGATTTTGGTTATTTGAATTCAAACATCGAACGAACTCGCAATTGGCCTACGTTTCAGTTTTAATCCCCTTCCGAGGATTTTGGTTATTTGAATACCATTGTGCCGGGCAAGATGGAAGCATGGCTCGATGTGGGTTTTAATCCCCTTCCGAGGATTTTGGTTATTTGAATTAAGTTCGCCTCACGTAGTGGCACGCGGCTGTGATGGAGGTTTTAATCCCCTTCCGAGGATTTTGGTTATTTGAATGCACGTTGACCTTGACGCTCAAGAGCGAAGTCCTGAGTTTTAATCCCCTTCCGAGGATTTTGGTTATTTGAATATAAGACACAGCGCAAACAAGCAATTTTGAATTACGGTTTTAATCCCCTTCCGAGGATTTTGGTTATTTGAATCGTGTTGTGTATCGTTTCGATCCTCGCACTTGCGAGTTGGTTTTAATCCCCTTCCGAGGATTTTGGTTATTTGAATCGATAGCGCGTCAACGCCTTTGGACACTGTGTCCACAACGTTTTAATCCCCTTCCGAGGATTTTGGTTATTTGAATAATCGCACCTGTAAGCGCAACTAATTCAAGTTGCGATTTTGTTTTAATCCCCTTCCGAGGATTTTGGTTATTTGAATAGTGTTGACCTAGTTGGTATGCAAATGGCTGTATTTCTCGGTTTTAATCCCCTTCCGAGGATTTTGGTTATTTGAATAGTGCATATAAGATAGCTTCTTTATTATTGAGTATCGAAAGTTTTAATCCCCTTCCGAGGATTTTGGTTATTTGAATGGTAAATTGGCAGTAATTATCGGCTTTCAAGAAGATGAAGTTTTAATCCCCTTCCGAGGATTTTGGTTATTTGAATTGTTGCAATAACATCAATTGCACGCTGAACAGACAAGGTTTTAATCCCCTTCCGAGGATTTTGGTTATTTGAATTCGTTCTTGGTCGTTGGCGGCGCTGCCCACGAGTTGTTTGTCACGAAGTTTTAATCCCCTTCCGAGGATTTTGGTTATTTGAATAACAGGATATTGAGCATGCGGGCGGGATCGTCGTGGGCGGTTTTAATCCCCTTCCGAGGATTTTGGTTATTTGAATAATTTGCAGGCTATAAACCCAGCGCCGTCGCAAGCGGTTTTAATCCCCTTCCGAGGATTTTGGTTATTTGAATTTTGAGGGTTGCTAGTCGATCTGCATCAGAGGTTGTTTTTGTTTTAATCCCCTTCCGAGGATTTTGGTTATTTGAATTCACCATGAAATACCTAGCGATCATCGGCTGGCGTGAGTTTTAATCCCCTTCCGAGGATTTTGGTTATTTGAATCGCTAATCGGTTCGTGCAAACGACTAATTTCTTCCGTTTTAATCCCCTTCCGAGGATTTTGGTTATTTGAATTCAAAAGAACAGCTGAACGAGATTTTTCAAAGTCAGTTTTAATCCCCTTCCGAGGATTTTGGTTATTTGAATCTAGGGTAGGGGGATAGGCCAAAGCCTAGCCCTTGACAGGTTTTAATCCCCTTCCGAGGATTTTGGTTATTTGAATGCATCAAAGAGTTGCAGCAAGCGCTCAATCTAGCAAGTTTTAATCCCCTTCCGAGGATTTTGGTTATTTGAATTTCGAACAGGATCACGGGTTGACCTTCTATCACACGTTTTAATCCCCTTCCGAGGATTTTGGTTATTTGAATATCAATACGAATGGGTGAACGAGTTCAGCGGCCCCAATTGTTTTAATCCCCTTCCGAGGATTTTGGTTATTTGAATACAACCCAAGCCCAAATTGATCGTATGAACAACACCAGTTTTAATCCCCTTCCGAGGATTTTGGTTATTTGAATGGAAAGACGATCCAATCCATCATGGCATCATAGGTCGTTTTAATCCCCTTCCGAGGATTTTGGTTATTTGAATGATCTTAAGTCTAACCAAGATCGTTAGGCTTAACCGTTGTGTTTTAATCCCCTTCCGAGGATTTTGGTTATTTGAATAGAAAGTCGCACGTATCCAACAAATCGTAGCCGATGTCAGTTTTAATCCCCTTCCGAGGATTTTGGTTATTTGAATCCATGTGATACATCGGGTTTTGTTCCTCGCTCTCGTCGTTTTAATCCCCTTCCGAGGATTTTGGTTATTTGAATCACTGTTGGCTACATGTGGTATAGATTGAATTTGGTAACGTTTTAATCCCCTTCCGAGGATTTTGGTTATTTGAATCCAGAACCGGAACCGCCTGATTCTGCAAGGTCAATTTCAGTTTTAATCCCCTTCCGAGGATTTTGGTTATTTGAATCCATGTGATACATCGGGTTTTGTTCCTCGCTCTCGTCGTTTTAATCCCCTTCCGAGGATTTTGGTTATTTGAATTGATCGGCAATAGTATCAGCGGCGCTGCCGCTGATTCAGTTTTAATCCCCTTCCGAGGATTTTGGTTATTTGAATGATCGAGGGCTGCCGTGGCCTTGATTTGCAAACACGCAGTTTTAATCCCCTTCCGAGGATTTTGGTTATTTGAATGGTACATGCCATCGACAATCAAGTGGCACGGCTCGCCGTTTTAATCCCCTTCCGAGGATTTTGGTTATTTGAATTGTCTTAATTTTGTAACGCTTATTGCGGAGGTAACGAAAGTTTTAATCCCCTTCCGAGGATTTTGGTTATTTGAATGCAGTTTTAGGCTGTGGTTGTGTGCTGTGGCTGATTTACGTGTTTTAATCCCCTTCCGAGGATTTTGGTTATTTGAATGCAGCAGCGTTTGGCTTGCCAAAGCGCGTCCGTGTCGGTTTTAATCCCCTTCCGAGGATTTTGGTTATTTGAATGAAGTAGGCGATGCACTGATCAAACTTAGTTCATCGGTTTTAATCCCCTTCCGAGGATTTTGGTTATTTGAATGTTTACGCATTTTAGGTTAACCCTTCTGGATTATAATAAGTTTTAATCCCCTTCCGAGGATTTTGGTTATTTGAATATCATCGGGCGAGGACAATGCCTTCGGGATTGGTATTTGGTTTTAATCCCCTTCCGAGGATTTTGGTTATTTGAATCGCTCAATAAAGCAGCGAATCCCAAATGAAATGGCATGAGTTTTAATCCCCTTCCGAGGATTTTGGTTATTTGAATTCATCGGGCGAGGACAATGCCTTCGGGATTGGTATTTGGTTTTAATCCCCTTCCGAGGATTTTGGTTATTTGAATCCATAAATTAGTCCGATTGAATATGACAAATAGCCTATGTTTTAATCCCCTTCCGAGGATTTTGGTTATTTGAATTGCTAAGCTGGCACAACAGCAAGGCGCTTCATTAATGGCGTTTTAATCCCCTTCCGAGGATTTTGGTTATTTGAATGGAATAAACGCAATGGGGAACATTACGAGGTGAATAAGTTTTAATCCCCTTCCGAGGATTTTGGTTATTTGAATGAATAGTACTTAACGTCACGCTGCATAGCATTTTGTTTGTTTTAATCCCCTTCCGAGGATTTTGGTTATTTGAATCGACAAAAACGCGATAATGCTAATCGAAAGTTGGTAGGTTTTAATCCCCTTCCGAGGATTTTGGTTATTTGAATCCTTTTTACGTGCGTACTATTGGGAATCAACAACATTGTTTTAATCCCCTTCCGAGGATTTTGGTTATTTGAATCCCTACATCGCGACCGCGTACACGCGCTGGCACACGCTTTGTTTTAATCCCCTTCCGAGGATTTTGGTTATTTGAATTAACGACGATTGGCCGACCCTGAACGGTCGCTACGTCGGTTTTAATCCCCTTCCGAGGATTTTGGTTATTTGAATAGGTAAGGATGCATTGTCGTGGCAGTCTGTTGAAGATGAGTTTTAATCCTGTCAATCGTCGCCCGATAGTGCTCTGTGATCGTTAGCAATACTGCCCAACCAGATTCTCGGCAATGCTGCTCACCTGGTTCTCGCCATTGACCCGGTTTTCTGACCAGCCCATTGCTGATCAGCCC